>CALEJO010000183.1 GCA_937898155.1 uncultured Clostridia bacterium
CCGACGCAGACGGTCATCGGCGGCGACGCCAAAAGCCAGTCCGTTGCCGCCGCGTCTGTGCTGGCCAAGGTCTCCCGTGACCGGGAACTGCGCGAACTCAGCCTGCAATACCCGGAATACGGTTTTGACAAGCACAAGGGTTACGGTACCAAAGCGCACTATGAGGCGCTGGACAGATACGGTCTGTCGCCGGTGCATCGGCCGTCGTTCCTGAAAAAGTATTTTGCCGCCCGAAACGGGCTCGAGTCCCGTGAGGCCGTAAATGAGCTCCGTCTGTCCGTTGCCGTCGATGCCCGCGACGCAGACGATCTCGCCCGCGCGCACGTCGAACGACACGTTATGCACGGCGTCGTTTTTGTGGAGCTTGCTCTTGACGCAGAGGTTTTCGACGTGCAGAACGACGTCGGTCGGCTTCGGATCGTCCTTTTCGACGACGAGTTGCACCGCTCTGCCGACCATCATGTTGGAGAGCGACTGCTTGTCCGTGTCGGCGATCTCGACGGTGCCGATGTATTTCCCTTTGCGCAAAACGGTGCAACGGTCCGCCACCGCCATGATCTCGTTCAGCTTATGCGTGATGAAGAGGATCGACTTGCCCTCTGCCGCGAGCCCCTTCATGATGTGCATCAGCTCGTCGATCTCCTGCGGCGTCAGCACCGCGGTCGGCTCGTCGAAGATCAGAATGTCGTTCTCGCGGTAAAGCATTTTCAGAATTTCCACGCGCTGCTGCATGCCGACGGTGATATCCTCGATCAGCGCATCGGGGGCGATCTGCAAGCCGTATTTTTGCGAGAGCGCCATGACCTTTTCGCGCGCCTCTTTTTTGCGCAGAAAGCCGTATTTCGTCTCCTCCGCGCCGAGGATGATGTTGTCCAGCACCGTGAAGCATTCGACGAGTTTGAAGTGCTGATGCACCATACCGATGCCAAGCGCGGTCGCGTCGTTCGGATCGTTGATCTCGACGCGCTCGCCGTTGCAGTAAATTTCCCCGCCGTCCGGCTGATACAGCCCGAACAGCACGCTCATCAGCGTCGATTTTCCGGCGCCGTTTTCGCCGAGCAGGGCGTGGATCTCGCCGCGTTTCAGCTGAAGCGTGATGTTGTCGTTCGCGAGGATGCCGGGGAACTCCTTTGTGATATTGCGCATCTCGATCACATAAGGAGAAGCCCCCTCTTGCCGGGTCTTGTCATTCATAAGCATTTTCCTTCCTTTTGTATGATATGCCCTTTCTCTTTGGCAAACGTCGGAAAAATCCGGCATTTACCAAAAAGAAAGGACAAAAATGTCCTTTCTTTTTGAAAACGAAACTTATTTCTCGAACACGATCGTCACGTTTGCGTTGTCCTTGACAGCGTTCTCGAGCCAAGCGGCGTTGTTGCAGTCTTCCGGAACTTCGCTCACGATGGTGATTTCGCCGGCTTTGATCTTTGCGAACAGAGCGTCGAAGTCTGCTTTCGTGAATTTAGAAAATCTGTCGAATCTATCTGCGATACCGGTTGCGTCGTCGGTAGCGCCGAGGTTGGAAGCCTTGTCAGCAAGCTCTGCGTCCCATTTGCCGTCGTAGAATTCGCCGAGGATCTTTTCCACGGAAACGCTCAGACCTTTGACAGCGGAGGTGATGACTCTGTCGCTCAGAGGAGACTGGTCAACGTCAACGCCGATGATCTTGCCGTTCGTGGTTTCTTCCGCCGCGGACTTCACGCTCTGGAACATGGAACCGCCGCACGCAAAGACGACTTCGGTGCCTGCGGAATACCAGCCCGCGATCTGAGTCTGCAGTTCGTTGCTTGCGCTGAACGTATCACCGTATTTGTAGCTGTATTTGATTTCGACATTCACGCCGAGCTCCTTGGCAGCCGCCGCGGCGCCCTGAACATAACCGAAACCAAAGCGGTTGCAAGCGGGGTTGGAACCGCCGCCGCCGAACGTGCCGCCGAGTTTGGTGTAGCCATCTTTCACAGCAGCATAGCCCGCCATATAGCCGGACTCTTCTTCTTTATAAATCACTGCCGTCACATTGTCGAGGCCAAGTGCCCAACCGTCAACAAACACGAATTTGACGTCGGGATTCTCTTTGGCGACCGTCTCCATTGCTCCTGCTTGCAGGAAACCGGGAGCAACGATGATTTTCGCGCCGTTCTTGACTGCTTGACGCATTGCGGCAATACGGTCGTTATCGGTAGCATCGGCGCCGTTGGCGGGCTGATAATACTGATAGGTCTTGCCGTTCTTCTCCGCGTAAGCTTTCGCACCTTCGTAGGTGCCCTGGTTGAAGCTGCCGTCCATCAACTGGCCGACATCCGTGACAACTGCGATCTCATAGGTCTTGGAACCGCAGGATGCAAGCACTGCCAGGCAGGAAACCGCCAGAGCAAGGCATGCGATGAGGGCAATTACTCTTTTCATGTTTTTCTCCTCTTTTGCGGGCGAACCCGTATTTTTTCCGAATCGTTCGGATAAATTGATTATATCTTATTTTCTAAAAATCGTCAAGGATTTTTTGTCCAATTTGTGAAAAATATTGTGTTTTTGCTCCAAAGCGGGAAAAACGAAGCGGCAAATCCGCGTCATTCCCCGTCCTGCCGCAAAAATGCGATCCCGTCCACGCCGAAGCGCGAGGGATGCGAGGGCTTTGTCGAGCGCCAGCGGATCGCATTCTGATGATAATTGAAATAATCGACGTCGCCGAAGAGCGACGCGAGCGACGAGCGCTGTTCGATGCGGATCGTCCGCCGTCCCCGCGCGTCGGCAGGCAAGGCGAAACGATACGGTGGCGCGCACCGCGCGCCGAGCGGCTTGCCGTCGAAAAACACCTCGGTATAAAGCGGCTCACCGTTAAGCAAAATCGCCGTCGCGTCGGCGGGAATCTCGCACGTCAGCGTGAAAGAGACGCACCCGTGGTCCGTCACGCACTCACCGAGTGCCACGGTGTTCGCGCGATCGCCGAGCGTCACGCGCCGCGCTTCCGAATCGTATCGGACGGAGAACTCCCCGTTCAGGATCACGGACGGCAGATATTTATAGTCCCCGCCCGTCGAAATGATCTCATGTTCGCCTTTGGCGAGAAACATCGGCGCACTCTCGCGATACAGCTCGTCGAGTCCGACGCCGAGCCGACGGCACACACCGCCGCCGAGCCGCACGCCGTCGAGGAACGCCTCACATTCCTCGCACACGCAGAAGGTCGCCGTCACGTCGCGTTCGCAGACAAGGTGCGCCGCCGTTTCGTCGTTCAGAAACATCGGACGCGCCATATTGCCGTCGGCGTAAGCCACGGAAAGCGCCGTCCCGTCCGGCAACGCCGAAACCGTGTGCCATGCCGGCGCGGGCTCGGTATAAACGCCGAACGCGTCGAGATGCACGGCGGCGCCGTCGATGCGGTAGTCCCCCGCCTCGCCGGAGCGGTCGATGACAAGCAGCCCGCCGTCCGCGCGTTTGCGCACAAAGAGGGCTTCGGGCAGTTCGCCGTCCGCCGTCGTCACGCGCGGCGGCTTCCGAAGCAGGCTCACGATCTTAGGCAGCGGCAGTTCCCTGCCGTCGAGCAAAACCGCGTCCCCGTCGCCGAGCGCGATCACGGGCACGCCCGCGGGCGCTTCCTCGCGCTCCGAAAGATAGCGCCACTCGATCTGTGCGTGCGAAAGCGCCGCCAAAACGTCCGTGAAGCATTCGTCGCGCGGCGGCTTGTCGCTTTGCAGGTCGGTCATGTGTTTTGTCCAGCGCGTGACGGGATAGCGCACATAAACCTCCGGCGCAAACCCCACGGCGGCATAATGCGCCGCCCGTTTCGCTTCCTCGCAGAGGAGCGCGATCCCTTGGAAATCGGGACGTGCCGGTCCGAAATGGCTGAAATAATTATTGATCGGGCGATTGCCCATCATATTCATATGCGAGACGGCGAGGAAATAATGGTCGATGCCGAACGCCGCGCAAAGATAGATCATCGCGATCTGCTTGGCGAACGGCATATCGCACGGACCAAGCGCGAACAGCTCCGCCATCGCGCCGTCCTTGCGTGCGTAGTCGGCGGCGCCGAGCAGCGAGAGCAGGTGCCGATCGCAAAGATTCGTGCTGATCTCATCCACGCCGGGCAGTCCCATCTTCGGGAGCGCCCGCGTCAGGTCGCCGTTTCCGAACGCCGACGTAATCGGGCTGTGGTCCTCGTAAAGATGCCCCGCGAGCTTGACGCCGTGTGCGTCGCACCAACCGGCGATCTTTTCGGGATAGCATTTAGCAAAGCGCGCCGCGATCAATTCATAGGAGCGCGCGAGGAAATGCTCTTCCTCGGCTTGCAGGTCTTCGTCGAAATCCCGCCCGAATTGCGCGCGGTAGTCGTCCTCCATGCCGAAATAATAAGGCATATCGTCCTTGCCGCACGCATAAGAGACCGACGGCTCGTCGGTATAAAAGCCGCGGATCACCGAGCCGAAATAGGGCTCGAAGTTTTGGTAATACCACTCGTGCGACGACGCAAGAAAGGCGTCCATCGCCTCGTCGTTCAGCACGTCGGCAAAGCGCGCGGAACGCGGCGTTTCCGAACCGACGAGGTTTCTCTGCCCTTTCTTCTCCCCGCGGACGGTGACGGATTTGAGGCAAAACGCGTCGTTCGCCGTCACCGCGCCGTTCGCGTTGCCGGACGGAAAATGAAAGTCGTCGTTGAGATAAACGCCCATGCCGAGCGAAGAAAGCGCGTCCAGCACGTTCTGCACCATTTCGCGCCACGCGTCGGTCGCGTAAGCGATCTCGCACCCCTTGCGCGGATAGAGCATGATCTCGTCGATACCGACCGCGTGCATTTGCCGCAAATACTCGAAAATCTCCTCCCGCGAGGGTGCGCCCGAAAGCACCGCCATCGGAATGATCGGACAAGAAGCCATATGGGTTCCTCCTAATCAATTATGACAGAACGGCGTCCGCTTCTCGGACGCCGCCAGATCTTATAAGGAATAGAGCACGCCGCCGAGCACCGCCGAGCCCGCGATCAAAAGGATCGGGGAAAGCGTCTTTTTGCGGAGGCGTTTGTAGACCGTTCCCACCGTCGCCGCCAGCACAAAAATGACGATGCCGATGACGTTCGGCGAAAAACCGTCCGAGACGGTCTTCACGCCGAAGAGCGTCGAGCAGAGCAAAATGCCCGCCGTGGAAAGGATCAAGCCCACCACGCAGGGGCGCACGCGCAAAAGCGTTGCCTGCACGGCGGGAAGTTTCATAAAATTGCGGATCAGCGCCGCGATGAGCAGAATGATCACGAATGACGGCAACACCACGCCGAGTGTCGCGCAAAGCGCGCCGAGCACACCGCCCTGCGACGAGCCGATGAACGTCGCCATATTGATGGCGATCGGTCCCGGCGTCGATTCCGACACCGCGATGAAGTTGAGCAGTTCTTCTTCGCTGAGCCAGCCGTTTGCGAGCGTCGTCTCGCGGATCAGCGAGATCATCGCGTAGCCGCCGCCGAACGTAAACGCGCCGATTTTCAGAAAGGAGAGAAACAAAGAAAGATAAATCATTTCTTCTCCTCCTTTCCCGCGCGTCCGATCGCGTAGG
>CALEJO010000184.1 GCA_937898155.1 uncultured Clostridia bacterium
TAAACTTTGGATAATGATTAATGTTTTTTATTTACTTTTGCGAGTATGGAATACAGATTTGGAAACGGATATGACGTCCACGCCCTGAAGGACGGACTCAGGATGGTGCTCTGCGGGATCGAAGTGGACTGCGCGGTCTGCGTCGTCCTCAAATAATGAATACGACCGTGCGCAAGCGCGGTGGTAGATATAAACAAATTATTTATTCTGGAAGAAGGAGGTAAAACATGCCAACATTCAATCAGCTCGTGCGCAACGGCCGTGAGAAAAAGGAGTATAAGTCCAAGGCGCCTGTGCTTCAAAAAGGGTTCAACGCTCTGACGAAGTCCACGACAGACTTGAGTTCTCCTCAGAAACGCGGTGTTTGCACCAAGGTCTATACCACGACCCCGAAGAAACCGAACTCGGCTCTTCGTAAAGTAGCGAAAGTCAAATTCACCAACGGTATGGAAGCGATTTGCTACATTCCCGGTATCGGCCACAATCTCCAAGAGCACTCTGTTGTTCTGATTCGCGGCGGTAGAGTCCGTGACCTGCCTGGCGTCCGTTATCACATCATTCGCGGAACGCTGGATACGCAGGGCGTGGCGAACCGCAAACAGGGTCGTTCGCTTTACGGCGCAAAGCGCGGTAAGAAGGCCGGCAAGTAATCGTGTCGGCGGTCCGTTTCATACGGACAGAGGTATTTTGCATTTCTGATCGCATGTGATACTTTTTTGATAGATATTTTGTTTATATCCAGCGGTATGAACGATCGTCAAAGACTTGTCGCACGATCGGGAGGAAACTTTCGAGTACCTATGATTTCATGAATATTTAATGAAGGAGGGAATACCAGTGCCAAGAAGAGGTCAAATTTCCAAGAGAGACGTTCTGCCGGATCCGCTTTACAATTCCAAGCTGATCACCAAGCTCATCAACAATGTGATGCTGGACGGCAAGAAGGGCGTCGCTCAGAAGATCGTTTATGACGCTTTCGCAACTGTGGAAGAGAAGTCGGGTAAGCCGGCTTTGGATGCTTTCCAGGAAGCGCTCGAAAACATCATGCCTGCACTCGAGGTCAAGGCCCGTCGTATCGGCGGTTCTACCTATCAGGTTCCGATGGAGGTTCGTGCGGAAAGAAAGCAGACGCTCGGTCTTCGTTGGCTGGTTCTTTACGCTCGCAAACGCGGCGAGAAGACCATGGCTGAAAGACTTTCCGGGGAAATCCTGGACGCACTCGCCAACACCGGCGCAGCTGTGAAGAAAAAAGAAGAAACGCACAAAATGGCAGAAGCAAACAGAGCTTTTGCACACTTCAGATATTGATTTTTCTCAATATCGTTTTCATGTATTTGAAACCAAAGGAGCAAAAATATGGCAAGAGAATATTCGCTTGAAAACACGCGAAATATCGGAATCATGGCCCATATTGATGCAGGAAAAACCACGACCACGGAAAGAATCCTTTTCTATACCGGAAAAACCCACAAGATGGGCGAAACCCATGACGGTGCAGCCACCATGGACTGGATGGAACAGGAACAGGAGAGAGGCATCACCATCACCTCCGCCGCGACCACTTGCTTCTGGAAGGGCAATCGAATCAACATCATCGATACCCCCGGACACGTGGACTTCACGGTCGAAGTGGAACGCTCGCTTCGTGTGCTCGACGGTGCGGTTACGGTTCTCTGCGCCAAAGGCGGCGTGGAACCGCAGTCTGAAACCGTATGGCGTCAGGCAGACAAGTATGCGGTCCCGAGAATGGCTTACGTCAACAAGATGGACATCACCGGCGCGGATTTCTATCGCGTCGTGAAAATGATGCATGAGCGCCTGAAAGCAAACGCTGTTCCGATCCAACTTCCGATCGGAAAAGAGGATACCTTCCGCGGCATCGTTGACCTGATGAATATGGAAGCCGATGTGTATTACGATGACCTCGGCAAAGACATTCGCGTGGAAGCGATTCCCGCTGATATGGTCGAGACGGCACAGACCTACCGTCAACAGATGGTGGAGTCCATCGCCGAGACCGACGAGAAATTGTTTGAAAAATATTGCGTCGGCGAAGAGATTTCCGTGGATGAACTGAAAAAGGCGCTTCGCGCGGCGACAATCGCAAACAAGATCGTTCCGGTCTGCTGCGGCACCTCTTATAAGAACAAGGGCGTGCAAAAGTTGCTCGATGCGATCGTGGACTTTATGCCCGCACCGATCGACGTTCCGCATATCCGCGGTATTAACCCCGAAACCGAAGAAGAAGAGGAAAGACCTTCTTCCGACGAAGAGCCGTTTGCAGCACTCGCATTCAAGATTATGACCGACCCCTATGTCGGAAAGCTCTGCTTCTTCCGTGTCTATTCCGGATCGCTGGCTGCCGGTGAAACGGCGCTCAACACCGAAAAGGGACAGAGAGAACGGTTCGGGCGCATCTTGCAGATGCATGCAAACGAAAGAAAAGATATCGAAACGGTTTACGCGGGCGACATCGCCGCTGTCGTGGGCACCAAGAACACGACGACGGGCGACACGCTCTGCGATGAAAAACACCCGATCATTCTGGAATCCATGGAATTCCCGGAGCCTGTGATCAAGGTCGCCATCGAGCCCAAGACCAAATCCGGTCAGGACAAGATGGGCATCGCCCTTGCAAAGCTGGCAGAGGAAGACCCGAC
>CALEJO010000185.1 GCA_937898155.1 uncultured Clostridia bacterium
CGAAAAGAGATTGAGCGCCTTCACCTTCTATGACGGGGAAGCGCATTTCACGCTGGACGATCCCGACGCGGCGGCGGGCGCGGCGTTGCGCACGGCGTATGAGATGGCGAACGGGAATGACCTCATATTGTGGGGCGGTATCGCTGCTGTGGCGGTGTGGCTCATGCGATGGCTGTTCGCGTTTCTGCTTTACGGGAGGAGCGCGTTTCATCGCACGGGCACCGTGCCGGACGAGGTGCCGGCGCGCGTGCTGATCTGCGCCGTCTGCGAGCTCGGTTGTCTGCTTTTGCGCGTATCGCGGGAGGGCGTGACGCAGGATTCGCTCTTGCCGGTCGCGGTCGGGACGGTATGCGCCGTATCCTTCGCGTTTTTGCTCTCGTTCTTTTTCGAGGACGGGATGCGGGATACTTCGGCGGGCACGGCGGGACTTGGGGCGTTTTGCTTTTGCCTCGCGCTGTCCGTCGCGGGCATTGAGATCCGCAACTTTTCCGTCGGCTTGCTTCTCTCGTATGCGTTGACACTTTACATAGGATATCGCGACGAGGCGACGAAAAGCGCGGCGGTCGGACTTCTGTGCGGACTTGCCTGCGGCGGGATTTACGCGCCCGTTTTTGCGCTTGCGGGGCTTGTCGCCGGCATCTTTTTCGATGTGAGTTGCCTACTCGCGGCGATTGGCTCGACGGCGGTGATGGTGTGCGGCGGGCTGTATTTCGGCGGGCAGGAGGCACTTCTCGGCTTTTTGCCGGAGATCGGGGCGGCGACGGTCCTCGTGACGGTGCCGGCGCTCTTTCATCTGCTGCCCGATCCGTCGCGGGCGCGCGTGCCGAGCGGCGCGGATTGCCGGGAGATTCTGCTTCGCCGGCGGGAGGAGGATCGCGCGCGGCGCATGGAGATGATCTCCGATTCGATGAACGCGCTTTCGATCATGATGCACGAGCTTTCGGAAAAATTCCGGTTGCCGTCGCCGCGGACGCTGACGGAAGAATGCGCGGCGATCTGGCGCGAGCATTGTGAGCGTTGTCCGAACGAATGTGACTGCCGGACGATCGACGAGTTGAACAGCGATCCGATGCCGGCGCGGCTGGCGTCGAAGCTGATGGCGGTGGGCAAGCTCGACCGCGATAAGCTCTACGATATGACAAAACTGAACTGCCCGAATCTCGGAGAGATCGCGGGGGAGCTGAATGTCTGCACGACCAAGCTCATGGAGGAGGCGATTCGGGAGAACAAAACGCAGATTTTCGCGTTCGATTACGAAGCGATGGCGCAAATGTTTTCGGACGCGGTCTCGGCGAGCAACGTCAGCTTTTCCGTCGATCGCGTGCTGTCGGACCGCCTGCATCGGGCGCTTCTTCGCGCGGGAATGCGTGTGGAGAATCTGCTCGTGTGCGGCGACCGCAAAAAATATGTGATCGCCACAGGCGCCCAAGTCGTATCGTCCGATCTGAGCGCGGAGGAACTGCGCCGCGTCTGCGAAGCGGTTTGCGGTGTGCCGTTCTGCGCGCCGTCGTTCATGCTGGAACACGGGCGGAGCGCCGTCACGTTGGCGGGGGAGAGCCCGTTCTTCGTCGAATACGCGGGGAAACAATATAATAAACGCGGAGAACGCGTCTGCGGGGACAGCGTTTCCGTCATTAAAAACGAGGACAGCTTCTTTTATTGCTTCATTTGCGACGGCATGGGAAGCGGAGAGGAAGCGGCGCTGACGGCGCGGCTCTCCAAAGTCTTTCTCGAAAAGATGCTCGCGTGCGGCAATCGGAAAAGCACGACGCTCGAAATGCTGAACAATTTTCTCTGCGCAAAGAGCGGGGAAAGCTTTGCGACGGTCGATCTGCTCGAAATCGACCTGATGCTCGGCACGGCGTCGTTCGTCAAAAGCGGGGCGGTGCCGTCCTACGTGATCCGCGACCGCCAGCTCTTCCAGATCGCGTCGGGGACGTTCCCGATCGGAATTCTGACGCAGGTCTCCGCGGAGGTGACGGAATTCGAGCTGCACGACGGCGACGTGATCGTGCTGTGCTCGGACGGCGTGGCATCGGACATTGAGGCGGAGGAAAACGCCAATCCCGCGTGGTTTCCCGAGCTGCTCGCAAACGAGTGGACGGATGACCTCGGCAGAATGGCGACGCGCATCCTCGACGCGGCGCAAACAACGTCATCGCGCTCCGACGATATGACGGTGGAGCTGGTGCGGATCCGACGCAAGGAATCGGCGGAAGCCGAGCAACTTGCTTCCTGAGAAATTCGGAGGAAACGGGAACGAAACGGAGGAAAACGGAGGATTTCGACAGAAACGGGCTTTTTTCGGGGATAATCAAGAATTTTCAAAGTTTTTCAAAAATTTTCTAAAAAATATTGCATTTTTCAAAACTATCTGTTATAATGCCCTTGTGAATTGGGAACGTATGCCGAATCGTTCCTTTCCAAAAATCAATTTTATATTGTTTTTTGATATTCACGGCACTTTTTAATGCACGGAAAATTCGATTTTTCGTGCATTTTTTTAGTTTGCAGGGCAGACACGGCTTTCCATGCCGCCTATGTGAGCAAACGTATGGTTCCGGCCTGACGGATTTCCGTCCGGTGCGCTAGGCAGTCCGCGGCACGGGCGTGTGGTGCACGAAAAATACGTTAAAAAAGTGAGTGGCAAAAAAATGGATCGCAACACAAAAATCATCGAACTCCGGAAGGTTTCCAAAAAATTTGACGACGACTTGGTTTTGAACAACCTGAGTCTGACCATCCATGACAAAGAGTTTATCACGCTTCTCGGTCCCTCCGGCTGCGGAAAAACGACAACGCTTCGCATCATCGGCGGCTTTGAATCGCCGGATGAGGGTGACGTCTATTTCCTCGAACAGCGGATCAATGACGTGCCGCCGTATCGGCGCCATGTCAACACGGTGTTTCAGCGCTATGCGCTGTTCCCGCATCTGAACGTCTTTGAAAATATCGCGTTCGGTCTTCGCGTCTGCAAAACGCCCGAAAAGGAAATCGTGGAACGGGTGCAGGAGACGCTCGACCTCGTCAATCTGCGCGGCTTTGAAAAGCGCAAGGTGACGACGCTCTCCGGCGGTCAGCAACAACGCGTCGCCATCGCCCGCGCGCTGATCAATCGCCCGAAAGTTCTGCTCCTCGATGAGCCGCTCGCGGCGCTCGATCTGAAACTCCGCAAGGATATGCAGAACGAATTGAAAGCCCTCCACGATCGCACGGGCATCACGTTCGTTTACGTGACGCACGACCAGGAAGAGGCGCTCTCGATGTCCGATACCATCGTCGTCATGGCGGACGGCAAGATCCAGCAGATCGGCACGCCGACCGACGTGTATAACGAGCCGGTCAACGCGTTTGTCGCCGACTTCATCGGCGAATCCAATATCCTCGACGGCGTGATGCTCGCCGATTACCGCGCGAAATTTGCGGGACACGAATTCGAGTGCCTCGACAGCGGCTTTGCGCCGAACGAGCAGGTCGATATCGTTGTCCGTCCCGAGGACGTGGACATCGTGCCCGTGGAAAAGGGAATGCTCCGCGGCGTCGTCACCTCCGTCACGTTCAAGGGCGTGCATTGGGAGATCATCGTGGATATCCAGGGTTTCAAATGGATGATCCAGACGACCGACTATTGCGCACCGGAGACGGAGATCGGTCTCTATATTGAGCCCGACGCGATCCACGTCATGAAAAAATCCGAATATTCCGACCGCTTCGGCGATTATTCTTCGTTCAGCGAAGAATTTGACGAGCTTTCCGTCGCAGAACCCGACGGCAAGGAGGAGGCGGCGGCAGAATGAAAAAACGCTCTTTTCTCGAGGGCTTTGCCGCGGTGCCGCACATCGTGTGGTCGCTTCTCTTTATCGTTGCGCCGCTCATCTTTGTCATCTACTTCGCGTTCACGGACACCTACGGCAATTTCACAACCGACAATATCTCGCTCCTTTCGAGTTATGCGCATATCTTTGTGCTGTCGGTGTGCTTCGCGCTGATCGCGACGGTGATCTGCCTCTTGATCGGCTATCCGCTCGCGTTCGGCATTTCGCGGCTCAAACCGTCCACGCAAAAGCTCGTCATTTTGCTTTTGATGCTCCCGATGTGGGTGAGCTTGCTCATTCGCACCTATTCTCTGATGGCGCTGCTCGATAACGGCGGCCTGCTCAATTCACTGCTTGTGAAGCTCGGAATGAAGAAGGTCAAAATCGTCGGCACGTCCGGTGCCGTGATCCTCGGCATGGTCTATGACTTTTTGCCGTATATGGTGCTTCCGATCTATACGAGCGTTTCCAAGCTCAGCCAGCGGTATTTCGAGGCGGCTGGCGATCTCGGATGCAACGGCGTGCAGGCGCTGTTCCGTGTCGCGATCCCGCTTTCCGTCCCCGGTGTGATCTCCGGCATCACGATGGTCTTCGTGCCGTCGATCAGCACCTTCTACATTTCGCAAAAGCTCGGCGGCGGCTCGTTCGACCTCATCGGTGATACGATCGAGCGCCAGTTCCAGAACGTCAGCACCTACAATATCGGTGCGGCGATCTCCCTTGTCATGATGATTCTGATTCTCATTTCCGTCGCGATCATGAACCGCTTCACGGACGAAGAGGAAGGAGGGGAACTGATCGTATGAAAACCCTCTCCAAAATCTATATTTGGGTGATCTTCGCGCTGCTTTACGCGCCGATCATCGTTTTGGTGCTGTTCTCGTTCAACCGCGCCGGTTCGCTCAATCATTTTTCGACGTTCTCGTTCTATTGGTATCGCGAGCTGTTCCGCGATCCGACGGCGCTTTCCGCGCTGAAAAATTCGCTGTTCCTCGCCGTTTCGTCGTCCGTTCTGGCGACGCTGATCGGCACGCTGGCGGCGTTCGGCATCGACCGGATGCGCTCGCGCCCTGTCAAATCCGCAGTCCGTTCGGTGACGGATATCCCGATGATGAATCCCGATATCGTCACGGGCGTTTCGATGATGCTTCTCTTCGTCGCGGCATCCTCGCTCTCGTTTTTGCCGATCAAATTCGGTGCGGGCACGATGCTGATCGCGCATACGACGTTCAACCTGCCTTACGTGATCCTTTCGGTGCTTCCGCGCTTCCAGCAGATGGATAAGCACCTCACCGAAGCGGCGCTCGATCTCGGCTGCACGCCGACGCAGACGTTCTTCCACGTCGAATTGCCTACGATCATGCCCGGCGTCATTTCCGGCTTGATGCTCGGCTTCACGCTGTCGCTCGACGATTTCGTGATCAGCCATTTCGTCAGCTCGCCGGATTTCCAGACGCTTCCGCTTTACGTCTATAATCAGACGGCGCACGAGGTCAAATACAGCATGTATGCACTTTGCGCGCTGATGGTCGTCGCCATTCTGCTTCTGCTGCTCGCGGTGAACTTTGCCGGCTCGCTCGGCAAGCAGAAAAAGAAGATCAGAAGGAGGGACGCGGTATGAAAAAACTTCTTTCCGTTCTTCTTTTGGCGGGACTTCTCGTTTGCCTTTGCCTCGGTTGCACGTCGTGCGGCGACGGAGAGGACGACGGGGAAGCGATCACGCTTTACGTCTATAACTGGGGCGAATACATCGCCGACGGCAGCGAGGGCTCGATGGATGTCAACGCCGAATTCGAGACCTATTGCCGCGAAGAACTCGGTATGAACGTCAAGGTCAACTATTCGACCTATGCCAGCAATGAGGACCTTTACGCCAAACTGTCTAGCGGCGCCGTCAGCTATGACGTCGTGGTGCCGTCGGACTATATGGTGGCGCGTCTCGCCGCCGAAGGACTTTTGCAACCGCTGAATCCCGCGGAGAATATCCCGAATTACGAATATATTGCCGATGAATTCAAGGGGCTTTATTTCGATCCCGAGAACGTGTGGTCGGTGCCGTATACCTACGGCACGGTCGGCGTGATCTATAATACGGAGATGGTGCCGGAGGACGACCTCGGAAGCTGGTCGCTTCTCTGGGACGAGGATTACACGGGCAACATTTTGCAGTTCAATAATCCGCGCGACGCGTTCGGCACGGCGCAGTATTACCTGGGATACAGCATCAACTCCGACGATCCCGACGAATGGCGCGAGGCGCTCGACCTGCTCAAAGAGCAAAAAGCGGTCGTGCAGGGCTATGTCATGGACGAAGTGTTCAATAAGATGAAAGGCGGCTCCGCCGCGATCGCGCCCTATTACGCGGGCGACTTCTTCACAATGTATGCCGACAACGATCTGCTCGATTTCTTCTATCCGAAGGAAAGCACGAACGTCTTTGTGGACGCGATGTGCATTCCCGCCTGCGCGGAGCATCCGGAGCTGGCGAAGGCGTATATCGACTTCATCCTGAGCGAGGAGGTCGCGATCGAGATCGCGGAATACATCTGCTATGCGTCCCCGAACCGTCTCGTTTACGAAAACGAAGACTATATCGACTATATGAACGAGGAAATCCATCCCGAGGCGATGTCGATCCTTTACGATTTTGACATTTCCAATATGGAATTCTTCTTCGATCTTCCCGACGACACGAGAAATCTAATGAATAGTCTTTGGGAAGAGCTCAAAATCGAGAGCAATATCGGCACGGCGATCTACGTGATCTGCGCCGTCATCGTGGCGACGCTCGTCGGCATCGGTGTCGCGCGACTGATCATCCGCAAAAAACGTGCGCGTGCATTTGAAAAATATGCCAAATAAGAAAAAAGCTGCCCCGCGGGGCAGCTTTTTTTGATAAGGTTCTTTTGACAGACGAACGTCATGCCGCTTGCGGCAGAGAGGGCGAATCCGCAATACTCGCGGAGCGCAGCATCGTTTCGAGGAAGATGCCGTAGCCCTCGGTCGGATCGGAGATCAGCACGTGCGTCACCGCACCGATGAATTTTCCGTCCTGAATGAGCGGGCTTCCGCTCATGCCCTGCACGATTCCGCCGGTCTTTTCGATCAGCGCGGGATCGGTGACATGCACGACGAAATTGCGCCCCTCGCTGTCGCGGTCGATCGCTTTGATCTCGACTTCATATCGCTGCCTTCCGCTTCCGTCCACGGTGGTGTAAAGCTCCGCTTTTCCCTCGTGCACCTCGTCGCGGTCGGCGACGGGGTAGAGCGCGTTTTCTAGTCCGGTCGGCAACTCATATAAGATGCCGTAAATGCCTGCGGGGGTATTTTTCAGAAGTTTTCCCGTTTTTTTGCCGGAGAAACTGCCGCGCAGTTCACCCGGCGCGCCCTGCTTGCCGCTCAGGATGCCGGAAAGCGCAACGTCTTCCGCGTTTCCGTAGGCGAACGGAACGAGCGTGCCCGTTTCGGCGTCACAAATGCCGTGCCCGAGTCCGGCGAATTCCAGCGTCTCGGGACGGATGAACGTGACGGTGCCGATGCCGGCGGCGCTGTCCTTGATCCAGATGCCGAGACGGGCTTCGCCGGCTTCATCCGTGATCGGCGTGACCGTCGCCGTGCGGCGAACGCCGCCCTGATCAAATTCCAGCGTCAGCGGCTTTCCTTCCGAGCGACGCACGGCGTCGGACAGCTCCGCCGCCGAATGCAATTCCTTGCCGTCGATGGCGACGATGACGTCGCCGCGCCGGATGCCCGCGTCCGCCGCGGGTCCGCAGCCCGCGCAGATGCCGACCACGATCACGCCCGCCGTTTTGAAGCGGATGCCGAACGGAATGCCTGCCGCAATCAGCTTCGTCTCTGCGGCACGCGGGGCGCTTGTCGCCGCGACCGTCCCGGGAAAACCGAATAACAGCGTCAGCGACAGGACCGCGCTGATTGCTTTTTCCCAATATTTTATCATTTGTTTTTTGGAGGTCCTTTCCTGTTTTCCGCACGAATTTCGTGCTGTTTCTAATTTGCGGCGAACGGCGTTTTTTATGTATAACAATTTTTCTGCGTCATTCCATATATTTTGTTTTTCTATTGAAAATCACGTTTTTTTATGATAAAATAGATAAGAATAAATTGAGAAACCGTTTTTTTTGGAAAAGGGGGCGAGCGGATGCGCGTCGCGATCATCGGGTCCCGCGATCTTCAATACGAGAAGCTCCGCGACAAAGCGTATGCGCTTTTATGCGAGAACGTCCCCGCCAATACGACGGAGATCGTCAGCGGCGGCGCGGTCGGTATCGACACGCTCGCGGAAATCTACGCCGAGCGCAACCATCTGCCGATCAAAGTGTTCAAGCCCGATTACGAGGCGTATGGCAGAAAAGCGCCCATTCTGCGCAATAACGAGATCGTCGCCTACGCGCAATACGTGCTGGCGTTCTGGGACGGCAAATCGCACGGCACGGCGTATACGGTGGCGACCTGCATCAAAGAGGGCGTCCCCGTCAAGATCGTCACGCTCGAGCCCGATTGATCCCGCGCGAAAGGAGCATCCGATGCCAAACAGCGAAAAACTGCAAAAACAGCTTGCCGCGCTTTCCTGTCTTTCCGGAGGCGGGCATCTTTGCACCGACGAATCGTTTTGCGAAGCGTTCGGATGCGGCTCCTGCGGCTTTCATTGTCCGGCGGAAGCGGGCATGGAGCGCGACGCCGGCGAAACGGCGGGTTGCGCTTACGCGCATCGGCGCGCCGTCTACGCTGCGGAAAAATTCGGCGGCATTTATATCTATTTTTGTCCGGCGGGGCTCCTTTTTTGCGTGGCAATTTCCGACACGGGCGAAAAAAAGCAATATCTTTTTGCGGGGCCGATCAACGTATCGGACCTCGAAGATTTCGTCGCGGGCGACGGCTCCGTGACGCTTGACGAAACGAAATTCGACCGCGCGGCATTCGCAAAATTCCTCGCCGCCGTGCCGCAACGCTCGACGGAGCAGGTCGGCGCGATCGCGGAACTGTTGCTCGCCGTGGCGCTTTCGCACAGTCAAAGTCGCGGCGACGTGCGCGAAGCGGAAGAAAAAACGCGGATCCAACAGCAGATCGGCGAATACGTGCAGAGCATCAAAAGCCGGCTGATCCTCGGCGTGGATCAGGTGTCGCCGTATCCGTATCAGAAAGAGCGTCTGCTCGAACACGCGATCAAAACGGGCAACGAGCCGGAGGCGAACAAATATCTAAACGAGATCCTCGGACATATCTTTTTCGCGTCGGCGAATAATCTCGACGCGATCAAGCTCCGTGCGTTTGAGCTGACCGTCATCATTTCGCGCGCCGCGCTCGACGGCGGTGCCGACGAAAGCCGCATTTACGGGCTCAGCCCGCGCTTCATTTCGGACTTCTTCGCACTCGACAGCATCGACGATATCTGCTACGCGCTGACGAAAATCCTCAAACGCTTTTCCGAGGAAACGTTCCGCGTCGGCGAAGGAAAGCACGCGGACATCATGACGCAGGTCGCCTCTTTCGTCCGCAATAACTATATGCATCATCTGACGCTCGCGAGCGTGGCGGAGCACGTCTATCTTTCGCCGTCGTATCTCAGCAAAATTTTCAATCGCGAGATGAAGATGAGCTTCAATCAATATCTGAATGAGATTCGCGTCGAAAAAAGCAAAACGCTTCTTCTCTCGAACGACCTTTCGCTGACAGAGATCGCGGGCTTGGTCGGGTTTGTCGATCAGAGCTATTTCACAAAAGTATTTCGCAAACAAACCGGCATGACGCCGAAGCAGTATCGGGAAACCGGCGGAGAGCCGCAACATCAATAAACAAAGTAAGAAAATGAGGAAACGAAAATGGAACACGCATTGCTGAAAGAAATTTCGGAAAAACTGGAACAGGGCAAGACCAAAGACATCAAAGCGCTCGTTCCGCAGGCGCTGGAAGCGGGCGTTCCCGCGAAAGACATTCTGAACGACGGATTGCTCGCCGGCATGAATGCCATCGGTATCAAATTCAAAAATAACGAAGTGTTCGTGCCGGAGGTGCTGATCGCGGCGCGCGCGATGAAAGCGGGCACGGATATTCTCAAGCCCTATCTGATCTCGGCGGACGTTCGTCCGGTCGGCAAGGTCGTGTTGGGCACTGTGCGCGGCGACTTCCACGACATCGGAAAGAACCTCGTCAAAATGATGATGGAAGGCAAGGGACTCGAAGTGATCGACCTCGGCGTGGATGTCGCGCCCGAAGCGTTCGTCGCGGCGGCAAAGGAAAACGATGCCGACGTGATCGCCTGCTCCGCGCTTCTCACCACCACGATGGGCGAGATGAAAAACGTCGTCGATCTCTGTGTCGCGGAGGGCATCCGCGATCGCGTGAAAGTGATGATCGGCGGCGCACCGATCACCGATGCTTACTGCGCCGAGATCGGCGCGGACGGCTATACGTCCGACGCAGCATCCGCCGCGGAGATGGCGCGCGCGTTTTTTGATTGACTATATTTTCTCGAAAGAGGTGTTTTTATGAAACTGAAAATCATGACCTATAACATCGCCGCGGGACGCGACTTCACGAACGGCCCCGCCAAGCCGATCATCCGCAATCCCGATAAGACCGCCGCGGTCATCGCCGCGCAGGCGCCCGCGATCTGCGGGCTCAACGAGGTGGATTATCAGCTCCCCCGCAGCAATTATATCCGGCTCGCGAAGTATCTCGGTGACGCGATCGGCTATGAGAGCGCGTTCGCGCCTGCCGTCACGTGGGCGCCCGGCACCTACGGCAACGGCTTTCTCTCGAAATATCCGATCAAGGAGGTCGAGATTTTCCCGATTCCCGATCCTGCGGATAAAAGCGAGCCCGTCTATTACGAATCCCGCGTGACCCTGCACGCCGTTGTGGATTTCGACGGGCATCTCGCCGACGTATACGTTTCGCACTTCGGACTCGCCAGAACGGAAGCCGAAAGCGCCGTCAAAACGCTGATGGGCATCGTCAAAATGGCGAAACATCCGATCATCGTGATGGGCGACTTCAATCTCGACGCCGACGATCCGATCCTCGCGTCGATCTACGAGCAGTTCGACGACACGTTTGCCGTCTATCCCGACAAGACGGCGTTCACGTATCCGTCTCAGCCGTGCCTCGAAGGCAGAGCGCATAAGATCGACTACATTTTCGTCAGCCGCGATATCAAGACCGAATCGGTCGAGATCGTCGAATCGACGGTCTCCGATCATAAGGGCTACGTGGCGGTCATCGACCTGCCGTAAGCGCTATGGCGGAAAAAATCTATACCATTCCGATCAACGAGGCGTTCGATCACGCGATCGACCATGAGCCGGCGGATTGCCCGTTGTGCCTGCTCGAAGCGATGCTCGAAAAAAACGAGTTGGAGCGCGTGCTCGGCGCCGCGATGATGGAGCCGGACGTGCGCATCGAAACGAACGCGAAGGGCTTTTGCGAGCATCATTTCGACCGGATGTTTGAAATGGGCAATCGGCTCGGGCTGGCGCTCATTCTCGAAAGCCACATCGCCGAGGTGGAGAAAGCTCTTTTCTTGGGCGGCACGCTCCTCGACGCCAAGGGCGAAAAGGAGCAGAAAAAAGTCGAATCGCTCACGCAGTCGTGCTATCTCTGCGACCGTGTGAACAGCGCACTCGGCAAAATGTTCGATAATACGGTCTTCCTTTGGGAAACCGAAGAAGACTTCCGCGAAAAATTCGCGAAGCAGACGCACTTTTGCCTGCCGCATTACGCAAAGCTGCTCGAATACGGGCGCGCGGGGCTCGGCAAAAAAGACTTCGCGGCGTATTTCAAAACGGCGCGCGAGATCGAATCGAACTATATCCATTCGCTCGGCGGCGACGTTTCGTGGTTCTGCAAAAAATTCGATTACCGCTACGACGCGGAGCCGTGGTATCAGTCCAAGGACGCGATCCCGCGCTCGCTTTCGTTCCTCGCGGGATGCGAAACAAAAGACAAATAATTTTTTAGGATAAAGAGGGAAAAAACATGAAACAGTTCAGAAGAATCGGTGTTCTCACCTCCGGCGGCGACGCGCCGGGTATGAACGCGGCAGTTCGCGCGGTCGCTCGCGCGGCGCTCTCCCGCGGCGTCGAGGTTTACGGCATTTACGAGGGTTATAAGGGCTTAATTTACGACAATATGAAGCTCTTCTCCTCGCCCGCCGACCTGTGCAACATCATCACGAGAAGCGGCACGGTGCTGTTCTCCGATCGTTGCCTCGAATTCAAGACCGAAGAGGGCATGGCAAAAGCGATCGAGACCTGCCACCGCAACCACATCGACGGCATCGTCGCCATCGGCGGCGACGGCACATTCCGCGGCGCGACGGACCTTTCCAACCACGGCATCCCGACGATCGGCATTCCCGGCACAATCGACAACGACGTCACGTCCACCGACGTGACGATCGGCTTTGACACCGCGATGAATACCGTCATTCAGATGGTGGACCGTCTGCGCGACACCTGTGAATCCCACGCGCGTTGCGACGTGGTCGAGGTCATGGGACGCTGGGCGGGACATATCGCGATCCGCACGGGCATCGCCACGGGCGCATCCGCGATCGCTGTCGCGGAGATCCCGTTTGATGAAGACAAGGCGATCGCCGACATGATCAAGCAGAAAGAGGGCGGCAAGCGCTCCTTTATCGTCATCGTTTCCGAGGGACTTCCGGGTTATGCGGAGCAGCTCGCGAAAACGATTCAGGAAAAGACCGGCATCGAAACGAAGTTTGCGCGTCTGGCGCACGTGCAGCGCGGCGGCACGCCGACCTTGGCAGACCGTCTGCTCGCGTCCGAAATGGGCACCGAGGCGGTGCATCAGCTGTTCGAGGGCAAATCCAATCTCGTGATTTGCAAACGGAACGACAAGATTTGCTGTGAAGAGATCGGAAAAGCGCTGACCGTGGACCGTATGTTCAAAAAGAAGATCACGCCCGAAGAGATCGCGGCGCTTTCTCCCGAGGACAAAGCGTGGATGGAAGCCCGTTGCGCGGAAGTGCTCGCGGGAATGCAGCGGCTTTACGATATGGCAG
>CALEJO010000186.1 GCA_937898155.1 uncultured Clostridia bacterium
CACATCGTCTCCTCTTTATCTGTTTCGCTTTTCCTTTTTCTTTTCACCGGTTAACTTCTACTGAACCACGCGACGATCGCGTGGTTTTCGGAATACAAAAAAGCGCCGACCTCAAAAGAGGTCAGCGCTTTGCTTTTCACTTATGATCAAAAATCAAGCTTTTGCTTTCTTTTTCTTTGAAAGAATGATTCCGACTGCCGCACCGCCTGCCGCAACTGCGGTTGCCGCACCGGCGACAATCCAAGTCGTTGCATTGCTCTTGGGCTCAACTTCTTCTGCCGCAAACACGCCAAACGTCTTCGTGGTGAAGCTTGCCTTGCCGTCTGCGTAGGTAGAATCAAGTTTTGTCTTTGCGCCATCAGCAGCGACACTGTATACGCAAACATTCTTCGGTTTCGTTGCAACAAAGTCGATATCAACAGCAACCGTGCCGTTCACAAGCTCGACACCGTCGAGTTTCATTTCCACGGATCCGACCGCCTTCGGAGAGATCGTGAGAACCACATCTTTGCCGGAAGCGATCGCTTCTTTGACCGCCGTTGCGTCAAACGTAGCGGTTGCACCCTCGCCGACAATGCGGATGGAACGACCATCGGCTTCTGCCGCCTTGAACGCATCCGTCAGATCGACGCCGTTTTTCAGCAGATCCGCAAGGCTTCCCTTGTTCGCTTTCACGACCAAAACGCCGTCCACGATATCCCAGCCGATCACAGGCGTATCATCACCCGTTGCCGTATAAACCGCTCTCACCGTAATGGTTTCCGCGGAGCTGAGAACGTAAGATTCCCAAGCGGCGGTGAAGCCCTCTTTTGCGGGAATTGCGGGTTCTTCGATGGACTTCACGCCGTAAGCGTATTTCACTTCTTCGGTGGTACCGTCCTCGAAGGTGAAGATCACGGTGTAAATCTTGGGCGTGTAAACCGCTTTGACAACCGTCACATCTTCCTTGTTGAGTTCATATTTTGCCCAAGCACCATTGTAGCCTTCTTTTGCTTTGACCGCAGGCTCTTTCACAGAGGAATCACCGAACGAATAAGCCACTTCGGTTCTCGTGCCATCTTCCTGTTCAAAGACCACTGTCATCGTGTTCGGGAGATATTTTGCATGAACGGTAAGAGAAGCTGCTTTGTTCAGCGCGTAGCTTTCCCACTCGCCATGATATCCGGCCTTCTCTGCCACTGCGGGCACTTTGATAGAGGTGTCGCCATATTGGTATTTGACAACAGTCTTATCGCCGTTCTCCTGAACGAAGATCACTTCATAAGTCATAGGCGTATAGATCGGTCTGACCGTGAAGGATTCCATTCTGTTGAACTTCCAGCCATATGCTTCCCATTCCCCGGTATATCCGACCTTGGTATCGATGGAGGGCTCTTTGTTGGTGACGGTATAAATCGGATCGCCGTAGGTATAAGTCACAACCGTTCTGCCGCGGAATTCCTGTTCAAAGTAGATGTAGAAGGTTTTTTTCGTATAGACGGGGTTGACTACGATCACGGATTCTTTGTTCATTCTGGAAGTGAATGCTTCCCAAGCACCGTTATAACCGAATTTCTCTTTTACTGCGGGAGCACGAAGCGATGCAGCGCTGTCACCGAATATATAGGGGACTCTCGTGACGCTTCCATCTTCCTGCTTAAAGTCAATATAAAGAGTGGATTTGTCAGAATAACGTGCGATGACTTTCACCGTGCCGGAGGTATAGTCGAATCCGCTGAACGGAGTCTGGAGATCGCCGTTGATGAACCAAGCTTTCGAGTCAAAGCCGAATTTTTCGGGAACAGCGGGAATCTCCGATGCGCCAGGCGCACGACCATATTTATAACTAACAGTGGCAACGAGAGTGGTTCCATCCTCTTCATAGAAAGAGATGGTATAAGAAGAGTTATAGTAAACCGACGTGTCTTCCGCGGGCATCACAGCGATCGTCGCGTCATCACCGTTTTCAAATTCCCAAGCGATCGAATCAAGTTCGGGAATCAAAGAAGTGATTTTGGCGATTTCCGTTCCGGCGGGAACATAAGCATTGAACACCGTTCCGGCATCCGTCACGAATTCGAGCTCATAAAGATCGTCGAAATTCCACGTCATATCGAGAGAAGCGGAGACCATTTCGTCCATCTTGATGAACGTGCTGACGTCCTGCGTGACTCCGAGTGCCTTCAAAGCACGGTCGAGAATGGCTTTTGCCGTCACGCCCTTGTTCAGATCTGCGTGGAACGCGCCGTTTCCGACATAGTAATCCGCGATAGGCGAAGTGTTGTCAGGGAGACGCTGCAAGAAAGCGATAAATTTCGTGCGGACCTGTTCCGCGACTGTCGCTTTTTTATTGATCAAGGAAACGATATCGTCTCTTCCCGCCGCCGTCAGAACCGTTTTCAAGTCATCAACGGTAAGGGCTTCCATCATAGCAACGGCTTCATTGACCGTTCCGTTCATGAGGTTCAGCAACTTGCTCTTCAAAGAATCCGAAACTCTCGCCGAATCCAAAGCTTTCGTGATCAGATTCGAGATAATGCTCGGGATCGTCGCGTCGATCACCGCGCTGGAGCCGATGGGATCGACCGAATAGGTCAAATACCGCGGGACATACTCATTAATCTTCGCCAAAGAAGCGTCTTCGCCATATAAGCCGATAGTCAGCCCGACACGGAGATCGTCCACAGACGGATCATCAAATTCCGCAACGAGCTCATATGTAACAATGGTTCTCGAAGCAATTGCGCTCATCAATGCACCATCATCGGCCGGAAGTCCCTTCAAAATCGCGGTTTCAAATGCCGCGGGGGATATCTTCCAGTTCGGAAAAACAGAATCGCCATTCACAGTGATATCATTTGCGCTGCTAAGCACATCGATAACCACAGTCATAACGATGTCTTGGAACTCGCCCATATTCATTATATTGACCGCTTCGCCCATATTACTGAAGCATTTGAGCAAGCTTCTGAAGCCGAGTGCGCTATAAATTTCAGCAGGCGTTACCCCCACAATTTGAGGCTCCGTCCAACCAGCTTCCATTAATCTATTCTCGACCTCTTCCAAATTCATATAGGATTTAAGCGTCGCAAATTTCGAACCGAACAAGTTCTGCACTTTTTCAAGCGAAATATTTCTTTCGAGAATTGCGGACGGGAAAATATCCAAGATCTGATCCAAGGAAGCCACGTCCATCACCGCGTCCGAAGCGATAACACCGACGATACCGTTCAAACGATAAGCATCAATCACTTCGTTCGGAAGCATATCGCGCAGATCCTGCTTGGTTAAGCTGCGGGTTTCCAGAATATCCGCGATTTCTTCTGCCGAGAATTCGACAGTAATCATCTTGGATGCATCGTCAAAATGGATGTCAACCATATCGGAACCGCCGAATCCGAACATTTCCGCAAAGACGCTGAACGCCATCGTGCTGAACATCAGCATGACCGCCAACAGCAATGCGAGCAACTTGGTTGAGAATTTTTTGCTCATAAGAATAACACTCTCGCTTTCTTCTCTTAATTTAATTGACTTTATGTGAACAAGTAGGCATAAAAACACCTATAGTTCTCTTTATGCCAGTATAGCACAAAAAATGGGGTTTGTCAACACAAAATACGATTTTTTTATTTGACAGACCCCATTATTTTTCGTTTCAATGTTGAAATATCTAAAACTTCATTTCAACATTTCGCTTTTCCTTTTTATTTTTGCTTTTTCCCGAACCATTTCACGAAGCGATAGCGGATCGTGTCAAATAACTGCGCGATCTTGTCTCCGCGATGGCGCCCGGTTTTATAAGCATCCGGCTTTTGCTGAGCCGACTTCGCTTTTTTGCGCCGACGGAACACGATGAGGAAAATCACGGCGCCGATCGCGAGGATTACACCTCCGCCGATCAGGAAAAGGTTGATCGGCGTATAGGTCGTATAAGGAGATTGTTGATAGTCCGAAGAAGCAAGCGGTGTCGCGGTGAACGTCCCGTAATAGTCCGCATTGCCGATCACGGTCGTGATCACCGCGGGTGTCCAACCGGAGAATGTGAAGGTCTCCTCATCGGTCGCAGCCTTGGTCGGCTCCGGCGGCATCTCGATGGTCTCGCCCGGCAGATACCGTCCCGTAAAATAGAGCGCGCCGTCCACGTAGAAGTTGATCACGCACTTTCCTTTTTCATCAGGGTCGAATTCCATTAGCGAAAAGCCGATCTCGTCGCCGCTCGTCAAAAATACGGCGTTGCCGTCTGCCATATAGACGGCGCATTCCTCGTAAGTCGTCTGACCTTCGATGCGAAGCGCCGCGTAGCCGCGATACGATTTGCCTTCTTCCGGCACAAACGGGAAGGAAATGCTCGTTCCCTCGGCATGGATCGTCCGTCCGTCCGCCATGAGAATCCATTCGCAGGAAAATTCCGCGCCCACCGTCATACCGAAGCTGACAGAAGCCGTCAGCGCGGCATTTTGCGGCAGTGCGGCGACCGCTTCCGCGGGAAGCTCCACGTTCACGCCGTTTGAGAACGTCAGAGCAATGTCGCAGCCCTTACCGAACGCTTCCGAAATCAGATAGGAAAGATCGAATTCGGTGACACCCGACGGCACCGAGACGGTGAATGCCGTGCGCGTTGCCATGACGGAGAGCCCGCCCGTTCCGCCCTTGCGGACCGGCACGAGCCACATGGGACGTAGGATCGCCGTATAGGTCGCGTCGCCCGTGACGGCGGAAATCTCGCGGTCCCATCCGTCAAATACGAAATATTGCGTGTCCGTCGGCTCGACAACCGACGCCGGATCGCAGGGACATTCCGGCATCGCGCCGTAAACCGCCTCGGTTTTGAACGACTGCGTGCCGATCACCCATTCCACCGTATAGGTCTTCGGCGTTTCCCGATAGACCGCGCGATAGATGGCATCCTTGAACGCCGGCACCACTTCCCGATCCCAGCCGGCAAACGTATACGTCGCCGCCTCATCGTCGGGCTTTGAGCAATCGCCCGTGCAGGTCGGCGTCACGCCGTAAGCAACGTTCGTAATGTAGCGTCCGAGCGCCGTATCCCACGTGATCTGATACGTTTTGGCGCCGGTCGTGAATTTCGGATAAACCGTAATATTTTCTTTGACTTCGCTGAAATTGACAGGCGTGCCGTCGATCGTCACCCAGCCCACGAAGGTATAGGAAATCTTGTCGTCCATCGGGACCGGCGGTTTCACGTTTTGCACGTCGCTCAGCGATTTCATCGTGACGCTTTTGAGAAGCGTTCCGTCGTTATTCAAAAACGTGACGATCGGATCCTGATGCGTTTCGCCCGGGGAAAACACTTTCGTAAGGCCGGACGTGACGCGGATCGAGCACGGACGAGCTGTGCGGCTCGTCAGCGTTCCCCCGTCCACCTCCGCCATCAATGCCCGCATCGTAGCGGACGGATTCGGCACGGTCGGTTCGGCTCCGGGCGCCGCGACGGTCGCCGGTTTTTCCGGCTCCGGCACGACGGGCGTCGGTGCGGTCGGCTCCGCGACTTCTTTCGGCTTCACCGGCGCGTAAACGGTCGGCGAAGGATAGACCGGAACGACGAGATCGGTCGGATTTTCCACTACGGTAACCGGATCCGGCCATAAGAGCCCTTCCGGAGAAGCAGCGTTGGTATCCGTTATTTCGAGATCGTCTTCCAGCGCGTCCCCATACGTGCGTGCCGGGCAGTCGCGGTAAGCGGAGAACGAGAGATTCAGGTTCACGCCCGCGCCGTCATCGAGAGACGCCGTGATCACGTGCAGGTGCGCAACGAACTGGCAATAGCGGTCGTATTTTTCCTCCGTGCGGAGGACGCTTTTCACGCCGTTGTTTTGGAAAAGCGAGTTGAGACTCGAATACAACTTGCTGAAATTGAGTAGCAAATCTGCGTAATTATTCTGATACCAGATGAATTTTTGTTCTTCTTTTTCGCACGAGGAATATTCCGAAAGAAGCGCGATCAGCGCGTCCGTCGAGCCCCTCGCGTTCACCATATCTTGATGGCTGACGTTGAAATACGCTTCCAGATCGCTTTGATGGTTCAGAACCGTCGCCACCGTGCCGCCCGTCAGCGTGCCATACATCGAATGTCCCGCTGAGGATGTACGGAAAATATTGGACATGATTTGGAGTTTTTTTCGGCACGAATCCACTGCGACATCGTATTCCGCTTTCGCTTTCAGATAATTTTCATAAGCGATGAGCGCCTCGGCATTTTCTTTTTTCGCCTTCTCGTATTCGATCATGTCGGCGTTATATTTCTCGACCGCCTTCAAAAACGCCTCGTATTCTCCCTGCTTCTTCTCATAAGTGTCGAGGTATGCTTTTTCTTTCTCATTCAGAAAGCGGTCTGCCTTGATAAGCTGATCTACCCGTTTTGCGACCTGATAGGAGCGGTAAGCGCCGACAAGCGTTTCATATTCCTTCACTTTCTCGCGATAAGCGTTATATGTTTTGAGGTCTTTTTCATATTGCGCCGTCGCTTCGAGATATTTTTGGTAGTCTTCCGCGGCTTTCCGATAGATTGCGAGTCTCGATTCATATGACGTCTGCTCGCCCTTTGCCGCAACGGCATCGTCGTAAGCGCGATTCACGATCCCCTGCGCCGCCGCCAGCGAAAGCATCAGGTCCGCATAATATCTGATCTGCACGGAATGGGACGTATTCGCGTCCATATTTTGAAACGTGCCGACATAGCTTCCGCTCTGTTGCGTCAGAGACACCTGCTGACCTTCGCAAAAAGCCGCTTCGGGAATCCACGTAACGGTCATACCATTGACGGCGGAATACGAATATGTCGTCGCATTTACCGTCAGTTCTGTTCCGGCGCCGGAGAGCGTGACCTTTCCGTCGGGGATCTGCGTGCTGTAAGTCAGCGTCAGCGAATCGAAAAGAGAAAGATACTGCTTTTCCGCGTCACTGCACACGGCACCGCAAATGCTTGCGATTAGGTCTTCGGGGCGGATCGATTGCACGTTCAGTTGCGATCCGTTCGCTTCAAAGTGCAGATTGACCGACGAAGCGTCGGCGAGCACCGTTCCGCAAAAAGTGCCGAGGCAAAGCACAAGACAGAGTGCGCAGAGCAACACTCTTTTTCCTTTTTGAAATTGTTTCATCATCGCATTTCCCTTTCCGACGTCTTATTTACCAAGATTGATTTGCACGTTTTCGTAATATTTGCAAGCGAGGTCGAATTGCTTCCGATCGAAGTCAGGCCAAAGCACATCGGTGAAATACAATTCGGAATAGGCCGTTTCCCACGGGAAGAAATTCGAGAGCCGATGCTGTCCGCCCGTACGGATCACGAGATCGATGTCGGGATAATCCTTGGTTTCGAGGAATGAACGGAATGTCGTTTCGTCGATCTGATCGGGCGAGAGTTTCCCCGCCCGCACGGCTTCGCAGCAATCGCGCACGCCGCGCACCAGCTCGTCTCTTCCGCCGTAGCTGAGCGCGATCAGAAGCGTTAAGTCCTTGCAATCTGCTGTCAGTTGCTCGGCTTTTTCGACCGTAGCGCGTGTCTTTTCACTGAGCATCCCGCGATTGCCGACAATGTGGACGCGGACGCCCTTGCGGATCACGTGATCGATTTCTTCGACGAAGAACCGTTCGGCAATATCGAACAACCCCTCGACTTCATATGTGTTTCTTTTCCAGTTTTCCGTGGAAAACGCATAGGCGGAAACGTAGCGGATCCCCGCGTCCTTGCACCATTCACAGAAATCAATCAGGTGATACGCGCCCCGGCTGTGTCCTTCCAATACGGACGTCAGCGCATGACGGCGCGCCCAACGGCGATTGCCATCCATAATGATGCCGACGTGATTCAGATGATTTTCCATGGTTTGATCCTCCCTTTTCCGCTTTCAAAGCATATCTCTCCATAATGAATTTATTATATCATATCTTCTCCGCAAAGTCAAGCATCGCCCGACAAAAAACACCGGGAAAACCGATTTGGTTTTCCCGGCGACTTCTTTTTCCGTGCGATCACGGTCAGAACGCGTTGCCCGCCGCCTTGCGCGTCTCCACGATCTTGCCGATCGCGGTCATATACGCACCGAGACGCAGGGACGTGCCCTTTTCTTTTGCCAGAGAATAGACTGCCTCAAACGCAGGCACCATCGTGCCTTCGAGACGAGCGTTGACCTCCTGCTCGGACCAATAGAAATTCTGCAAATTCTGCACCCATTCAAAATAGGAGACCACCACACCACCGCAGTTGGCGAGGATGTCCGGCACCACGTCGATCCCGCGCGCTTCGAGAATCGCGTCCGCTTTGACCGTCGTCGGGCCGTTCGCGCCTTCGACGATGATTGACGCGCGAATCTTTTTCGCGATCTCCTCCGTAATGGCATTTTCGAGCGCCGCGGGGACGACCACGTCCACGTCCGCGCAGAGAACGTCCGCGTTGCTCACGGTCGAAATGCCCGGCTCGGTATAGCCCGCCGCGCATTTGCCGTGCGCCGCCGCATACGCGAGAAGCGCGGGGACGTTCAGCCCTTCGGCGCGATAGAGCCCGCCCGAAATATCCGAGACGGCACAAATCACACATCCCGCCTCATAAAGGAGCTTCGCGGCGACGCTTCCGACGTTGCCGAGTCCCTGCACCGCGACGCGCGTGCCTTTCAGTTCTTTTCCGTGCTTGCGCAAAATTTCACGCATCGCAAAGAGGATGCCGCGTCCCGTCGCTTCCGGTCTGCCGAGCGAACCGCCGAGAGAAAGCGGCTTGCCCGTGACGACGCCGGGCGTCGCGGTATCGTGAGAAAGCAGACGATACGTGTCCATGATCCAGCCCATGATCTCGCCGTTCGTATTGACGTCCGGCGCGGGAATATCTTTGTCCGGCCCGATGATCGGCGCAATCGCGCGCGTATAGCCGCGCGTCAGACGTTCGAGTTCTCCTTTGGAAAGCGTGCGCGGATCGACCGTCACGCCGCCCTTGCCGCCGCCGTAAGGAATACCTGCGACCGCGCATTTGAAGCTCATCCATGCGGCGAGGGCTTTGACCTCGTCGAGATTGGTGTCGGGATGAAAGCGGATGCCGCCCTTGGCGGGACCGCGCACCGTGCTGTGCTGCACGCGATAGCCCTCGAACACCTTTACGTGTCCGTCGTCCATGCGGACAGGCACAGACACTTTCAGTTCCCGCTCGGGATAGCGCAAAAACGAATAGTCGTCCTCCGCAAGTCCCATCTTGCCCGCCGCCGTTTCCAGCACTTCGAGCATATTTTCATACGGATTATATTGTTTTGCCATACGATTCACCTCGTTTGGAAGATTACCATTTTATTATATTCTTATCGTATCATTCCGCAAGCAAAATGTCAAGAAAAAATCGGGCAAAACGCGACGGCTTTGCCCGATTTTTCTTCCTTATTTACAGCACGCACCCTTTGACGAGGAGCAGATTGCCGTAGAGCCGATCTTCTCCCGTCAGAATGACGGCGTATGCCTCTTTTGTGCGCTCGTAAAACGAGAAGCGCTCGATATTGCCGAGCTTGATCCCGGGGTATTTCTCGCCGAGGATGCGCTCGTAATCTGCCCACGCCTCGGGGCGCGGCAGACCTTTCTTCTGATCCTGCGGCGTCAACTCCATCACGCACGCGGGATGCTCCGTATAGGTGACGTCGATCGGAAAGAGATCGACGATCGCCGCCAGCACGTCGGAAACATTCATCCCCGGGCAACGGATCAGATTCTTCGTCACCGTTTTCACGGGGAAATTCCCGTCCGCGACGATGATTTCGTCTCCGTGTCCCATATCGGAAAGCACTTTGAGCACATCTCCCGTCAAAAGTTTGCTGATTCCATTCAACATATCCGTTTTCCTCTTTTCTATCTTATTTTGCAATCGAAGTTCTGACCATATTTCGCAATGCGCTCGTCAGCGTGCCGCCGTAGCCGTCCGAAAACGGATCGGCAAGCCCGACCTCTTCCAGCGCCTCGGATAAGTAAAACAGTTCGGAGTCTATCGCGGCGATCCGCAAATACAGATCCAGCGCCGCATCGCTGTCCTCCGCCACCCGCGCCATCAAATCGAGCGACGGAAGCGCGGAGACCGCGTAGCTGATGTAATAGAACGGGCTCTCAAAGTTGTGGATCACCTGCGCCCACTCGTTTTGATATCCGTCATACGGCAAAAATCCGAAATCCGTCCAGCATTCGGCGTAAATCTCGCCCACGCGCGCCGGCGTAAGATCCTCCTCCGCGAAAACGCGCTGTTGGAATTCATCGTAAAGCGCGCCCTGCAAAACCGAATCGACCATACTGTAAAATTCAAGCATCCGCACGGCATTGGCGTATTCACCGAACACGTCCTCGTAAAACATCGTGAACATGGCTTCCATGCCCTGCGATTGCAGTTCCGCGAGGTCGTAATCCGACGTATAGAAGATCGGATTGGAGCCATGATAAAAATATGCGAGATAATGCCCGAATTCATGGAAAACCGTCAGATAATCGTAATACGACTTCATCGGCGTGATGAAGAGATACGGCACGCCGTAGTCGGGCAGATAGGTCGTATAAGAGCTGCCGAGTTTTTTCTCGTCGACGGCGAGGTCGCAGAGGTCGTTTTCTTTCATGAAGCAAAACGCGTCGTAAACCTCAGGCGAAAGCGCAAGCGCCCCCGCTTCCAGCGCCGCGAGCAGATCGTCCTCCGTCGGGCAGACTGTGTCCCCGATCCCGCCGAGCGCGGTAAACGCGTCGCTGATCTGATCATAAATGCCCGCGTAAAAGCGGATGATCTCGTTTTTCGCCATTTTCCAGATCGTTTTCGCGTCCTCGGGCGTATAGTCGCGTGCGTAAATCACTTCGTAGGCGTATTCCGCGTAGGAATCGTAGCCGCTGACGCTTGCGATCTCCTTGCGGAGATTCACGAGCTTCACGTAAATCATCGCAAATTTCAGAGGACTGCGCGTGGGATTTGCCGTCGCGAGCAACGCTTCATAATCCTGTTCGAGCTTTTTTTCTTCATCGAAAAGAGCAAGCAGCGTCTCCGAATTTTCGGGCGAATACTCCACGAAGCCGTCGAACGTTTCCTCGTCCACCGTCGCGCGGAGCGCGTCGGGACAGTCCGAGAGCGCGATCTCGTGCATCGCGGTCAAAAACGTATCGTTTGCGCGGTTGAGGTCGTCCGCCAAACGGCGATAGCGCTCCGCCGCCTCGAAATTGCCCGCGTCGCGCGTGCTTTCGATGCTCGCAAGCGACATATCCGTATAGAGCGAATAGAGCGTCGCCGTAATGCTTCGGTAAACATCGCCGAACCGCTCCGTTTCGTTTGCCGCGGCGAGCGTTTTCGCCTCGGCGGAGAGGTCTTCCGCCTCTTGCCGCGTGGCACCCTTATAGGTCAACTCCCCGACGGGCTCGTGCGTCACTTCGTCGAAATACCCGATCTTCGCCGAAGACGTTTCCGCCGTCGTTTCGGCAGGCGTCGTTTCCGCCGTCGGAGTGGACTCCATCGGCAGAGGAGCAGGCGTTTCTCCACACGCCACACATAAAATCGCAAACGCCGCAAGGAGAAGGATTGCTAAAAATCGTTTCATCGTTTTCTCCGTCAAACCGTGCCGTCTTTTTCGAGATGCGTCCGGATCTTTTGCAACAGCACGTCGATCGCCACGTCGTTGCGCGCGAGATTCGGAATGATCAGATCGGCGCGGTGCCGGCTCGGCTCCACGAATTGCTCGTGCATCGGCTTAACCGTCGTCAGATATTGCTCCATCACCGATTCGATGCTTCTGCCGCGGTCGCGCACGTCGCGGCGAAGCCGCCGCAAAATCCGCACGTCCGCGTCGGTATCGACGAAAATTTTGATGTCAAACAAATTGCAAACCGCGGGATCGCTGAATAGCAGAATTCCCTCTGCCAGCACGACGCGGTGCGGCGCGATCGAAATCGTCTTGTCCGGCACGCGGTTATGCACCGTGTAATCGTAGATCGGACACTCGATCGGCTCCCCGCGTTTGAGCGCGGCGAGATCGGCGATCATGCGCTCGGTGTCGAACGCGTCCGGGTGATCGTAATTAACCTTGGCGCGTTCCTCGTAGGTCGGTTCGGGACGAATCTTATAATAATTATCGTAGCAGATCACGCTGACATCCTGCGGAAATCGCTCCGCGATCTTCCGTGTGATCGTCGTTTTTCCGCTTCCGGTGCCTCCCGCGATCCCGATCATCAAAACGTCCATTGTGCCACCGTCCTTTTCGTTTTTCTTTTCTTTTATAGTTTAACACTTTTTCGGCGAAAACGCAAGAAAAAAGTGGACTTTTCTCGGCAATTATGATAAAATGGAAGAAAAAACGAGGTGGCTTATGGCGAATTCTGTCGGTTTTCAGGTGATCGCGCATATCCGGAACGATTTTTCGGAAAAATTCGGCGTGCCGCGTCAAAGCGGACTTGTCGAAACGCCTGCACGGATCGTTTTCGAGCCCGCGTTCCGCGTGCCGGAGGCGCTGCGCGGCATCGAGGGGTATTCCCATCTGTGGCTGATCTGGCAATTCTCCGAAGCCGCGCGGCAAACATGGTCGCCGACGGTGCGCCCGCCGCGGCTCGGCGGCAATACGCGCATGGGCGTCTTTGCGACGCGCTCCCCGTTCCGTCCGAACCCGATCGGTCTTTCCTCCGTCCGGCTCGACCGCGTCGAATGGCAGAGCGCGGACGGTCCCGTTCTGCACATTTCCGGCGCCGATCTGATCGACGGCACGCCGATCTATGATATCAAGCCCTATCTTCCGTACTGCGACTGCCACCCGGAGGCGACCGGCGGCTTTGCGCTGCCGCTGGCGGAAAAGGCGCTGCGGGTGGAATGTCCCGATGCGCTGCTGGCCGTACTGCCGCCCGA
>CALEJO010000187.1 GCA_937898155.1 uncultured Clostridia bacterium
GCTGGGTTCAGAACGTCGTGAGACAGTTCGGTCCCTATCTGTCGTGGGCGTAGGATATTTGAGAGGAGCTGACCTTAGTACGAGAGGACCGGGTCGGACGCACCTCCGGTGCACCAGTTGTTCTGCCAAGGGCATAGCTGGATAGCCGTGTGCGGTTTAGATAAACGCTGAAAGCATCTAAGCGTGAAACTAGCCTCAAGATGAGATATCCCACCGAAAGGGTAAGGTCACTTGTAGACTACAAGTTTGATAGGTCGGAGGTGTAAGTGCAGTAATGCATTCAGCTGACCGATACTAATAGACCGAGGAGCTTGAACTTCTCGTTCAAGCAATCCCTTTGCTTCGTTCTCTTATTTGGTTTTTCATTGGTTATCCTTGAAAAAGAAAAGCATCCGCAAAACGGATGCTTTTTTTGCGTTTTTCGGCGGTTTTCATCAAGAAGGCTCACTTTTTCACGAGCGAGGCAAACACCTCGGCGAGATGCTCGGCGGCGCGGGACGCTTCGCCGACGGAATTGCCGCACGCGCCGACCTCGACGGTAAAGGAGATCGGTCCGACGTGCTGGTTGAGGCGGGACGCCACGATCTTCGTCGGCATCACGCTTGCGGGGGCGCTTTGGGTAAGCGCGTCCGTGAGCACGTCTGCCGCGGAAAAGTTTGCTTCCCAATTTTCGTGGTCGGTGCCGACGAGAAAGCGAAGTTGTGCGGTCGGCTGTTCTGCTTCCGCGTAAACGGGGCGGAGCATCGTGCCGTCTTCGTCGAGCAAAATCGCGCGGTGGAGGTCAAATATGTATTGCGTTTCGGGATAGCGCACGAGCGCGTCGCGCAACGCCGCTTCCGCGGTCGCGTAAGAGTTTTTCCCCGAAACGACGTTCGTTTCGACGAGGGCGGCGGTGATTCCTTGCGCGGCGAGCGCCTGTCGGAATGCCTCCGCGACGACACCGATCGCGCGCGATGCTTCTCCGCTGCCGAACGACGCGCCGTCGGCGTAGCGGTAAAAATCCGCGTCGGCATACGTTTCGTAGGGATGCGTCGTATCAATCAGCACCGACACGCCGTCCGCCGCGACGGGAGCAAGGGTGACGTTTTCCTGCGGAAGCACGATGTCCGCTTCGTTTTCGTAGCACACGCCGAGCGCGGCGATGCTTCGGTCGCACGGGCGGACGCCGAACGCCCCCTCGGGCACGGCTTCCGCGTCATAAGCGTAAAGATCGGTCGTCGATTCCTCGGGGGCGGAGGTCTCCTCCGGCTTTTCGCGGCGAAAATGGGAAAAGAGCCCGCCGGGGATCAGACGATCCGCGCAAAAAACCAGCACCGTTATCATGGCGACGGCGAGAAACAAAATCCACCATCCGGCAAACGCGGAACGGTGCTTGGGGGTTGGACGGACTTTGAGATAGGGCACGGACGGCTCCGGCGTCGGGACGGGCAGGGTATTCATAGGCACCTCCGGGAAGCGTTTTCTTGCTTATTTTTATGAGGTGCCGCCGCGATTTATGCCATCATGGCGAGTTCTTCCGGCGGGAAATCGCCGTGGAACGCGCGATTGAGCGCGAACCCGATGAGCCGCCCGACGTTCCGCACGATGATGTCGATCTCTTTCGGCGAAACGAAAAGCCCCGAAAGGGAAGCCAACACCTCATCGGAGGGCGGACTCTCTTTCAGCGCGTCGCAAAGGAGCGTCGCCGTATCCACGACGGTCGGCACGCCGATCGCCAGCACCGGCACGCCGAGTGTCTCTTTTGTGAGCGCCGCGCGGCGATTGCCGATGCCCGAGCCCGGCGCGATGCCGGAATCGGAAAGCTGGATCGTGCGGGCGAGGCGGGATGCCTCGCGTGCGGCAAGCGCGTCCACCGCCACGACGAGCGACGCGCCGGTTTGCCGCACCGCGCCCTCGATCAGCGCCGCCGCTTCCATCCCCGTGTTTGCCGTCACGCCCGGCGTCAGCACCGCCACATCGAAAAAGCCGCTTTTTTCAAAGGTTTCTTTTTCATAGAGCTTCATGTGATGTGTCGCCAGCACAGCGTCTGCCGCCGTCACGCCGACCGCGTCCGCGGTCAGCCGACGATTGCCGAGCCCGCAGATGAGCACGCTCTCCGCCTGCCCCGCGAATTCGCGGATTTGTGCCGCGAGGATGTCGCAGAGCCGGAGCAGGTCGGCATAGCCGAGATTCGCCGCCGTCGGAAACGACACCGTGAGATACCGTCCGCGCGGTTTGCCGAGCTTTTGCTCGCCCGCCTCGTTGACGACGCGGATATCGCTGATGCGGACGTCGCCGTCCGTGCGCTCCGAATAAAGAACACCGTCGATCTCGCCGGCGTCTTCTTTGGCGCGCGCCGCCATCGCGTGCGTGCGCAGTTCCTCTGCCAGATCGCTTCGCATAAAACGCATAAAAATCCCCCGCTTTCCTGCATAGTGTTTGCCGGAGGCGGGGGAATTTATTCAGATTTCGTCGGACGATTCGGAGGGCGGATTTTTGGCGTAATACGGATCGATCATATATTTTTTGATCTTCGGATACGAGGCGTAAGCACCCATGAAAGATGTGGTGGAGAAGAGCAAAAAGAAGATCGAAATGACGCCGAGCGGCAAAAAGACCATCGCCAGCGCGAACGAGAGGAATGCGAACATCACGATGCCGAGGAACAGGATGAAGTTCCGTCCGAAGCCGAGTAGCGAGAAGATCGCCGCGTTTTTATAGAGCTTCGGCAGGGAGAGGTCGAACGTCACGAGCATCGTATAGAGGTAGAACCGCATGAACGTGTAAAGCATGATGACAAAGAGCGTCATATAGAACATCACGTAGTAGTTCGCGTAGTTGAAATAATACATATAGAGCGCGTAAAAGCTGAGCCCGAGCACGATCAGATCGAGAATGCCGAGCGGAAGCGCCTGCTTCCAGTTTTGTTTGATCGTGGATTTGAAATCCTCCCACAGGAAGACGGGCTCGCCGATCAGTAGATTTTTGATGATATAGGCACAGCCCGCGTTGACGGGACCGAACGTAAAGAGAAAGAGCGCCGACAGCCCGTATAGGACATAGGTGAACGCGGTCGGGATATAGAGGTCTGCCATCAGCCCGTGGATGCCTTCGAGCGGGATCAGCGACGGAGACAGGTCGCCCGCCGCGACGCGGATGCCGTTCAAAATCGGGAACAGCTCGCTCGACGGGGCGGCGCCGACCTTGCCGGCATAGCCGCTGAGCGCGAAAACGAGGAAGGCGATAGGGAAGTTCCCGAGGATAAAGAGCGCGTTCGTCCAGACCAGCTTGGAAAATCGGCGGAAATAGAGCTTAAAAAAGTTGATAAAATTAAAATCGGTGATGGGCGCTTCTTTTTTGACGCCCTTGCCATCTTTTTCGTAGCGCGTGAAGAGATTGAATAAAGTTCTCTTTTTGCGTTTGGCGGGCTCGCCGTGTTCGTCAAATTCTTTCAAAATATCGGATTCCTTTCGGCGTTATTGGGGGTCCCCGTCGGACCAGTCGTCGGAAAGATAATTCATGTCTCCCGAAAGCAAACTGAGAACTCCGCGGTGGATGAAATCGGCGCGATCCTCGAAATTGAGCTTCATCCGTTCCGCCTGCCGCTCGGAATCGACGGTGAGCGCGAGTTGCAGAAACGGGCCCTCCTTGTCGCGGCACTCGAAATCCACGCGGAACTTTCCGTTTTTGAGCTGAGTGATGCCGCAGCGGTTGATCTTGCCTTCGAGCAAACAGCGCGCGGAGCGGAGCGCGCGGGTGCGGATCGTGCGGAGCAGGTCGCTTTGCAACGTCTCCGCGGCGGATTGTCCCTCGGGCGTGATCGTGAAATGCTCCTTGCCGTCGAGGTCGAATTTTTTGACGGCGCCTGTCTCGCAAAGCTCGTAAAAGCTCTCGATGAAATCGAACTGATTGACGAATTCATCCTGCACGACGAGATCGTGAAGCGTGACGAAATCGACGGGACGGTCGATATGCATGAGCAGATAGAGAATGAAGATTTTGATGTCTTGCTTTTCTTTGAGACGCATATCGGTCCCCCCTTTCGCACGTTTTCTTTATTTTATCACAAAAAAACGATCTTGTATATATTTTTGCGGAATTCTCCCGAAAATTTTTGTTTGTCTCTTGTTTCGCGTGCAGATTTATGATAAAATTGAACCAACATCAAAGAAAGAAGGTTGATTCCGGTGAGTGTCCTTTCCTTCGGCAATATCACGAACAAAAAAGATTTGCATCTGATCTGCAACGCGCACATTGATCCCGTTTGGCTTTGGGAGATCGAGGAGGGCGTGGCGGAAACGCTTTCCACGTTTCGTGTCGCGGCGGACTTTTGCGAAGAGTATAAAGGATTCATCTTCTGCCATAACGAAGCCATGCTCTATGAGTGGGTGGAAGAAAACGATCCCGCGCTGTTCAAGCGCATCCAGAAGCTCGTCAAAAAGGGACGCTGGCACATCATGGGCGGTTGGTATCTCCAACCCGACTGCAATATGCCGAGCGGCGAGAGCTTTGTTCGCCAGATTCTCGCGGGCAAATATTATTTCCTCGAAAAATTCGGCGTCGAGCCGAAAACCGTCATCAATTTCGACGCGTTCGGCCATTCGCGCGGACTCGTCGATATCCTGAAACACGCGGGCTACGATTCGTATATCTTCTGCCGTCCCGAGCCGGATATGCTCGACCTCCCCGCGGAGGATTTCAACTGGGTCGGCTTTGACGGAAGCAAGATCACCTGTCATCGCGCGTATAATTCCTATGAATCGCACCGCGGCGAAGCGGATCAGAAGATCAAGGGCTGGATGGAGAAAAACCGCGGCAAGTCCGTCGGTCTGGTGCTTTGGGGCATCGGCGACCACGGCGGCGGGCCGTCCCGCGTGGACCTCGGGCTGATCGAATCGCTCGGGAAAGAAGAAAAGGAATTCAAGCTCATCCATTCCACGCCGGATGCCTACTTTGAGGAGCTCGCCGAGGTCGGCGGAACGCTCCCCGATTACGCCGGACTGATGAACCCGCGTTATACGGGCTGCTATACGACGCAAAGTCGCATCAAAATGCTCCACCGCAAGCTCGAAAACGAGTTATATATGACGGAGAAAATGGCGGCGCACGCGCTGATGGCGGGCGTCATGGAATATCCGGACGAGAAGATCAAGGTCGCGACGAAAGACCTCATGCTTCTCGAATTCCACGACATTCTGCCCGGCTCCGCGATCCAGCCGGTCGAGGCATACGCGACGGCGGTGGCGGGACACGGTCTCAAAGAGCTGAAAGAGATCAAGATCAAAGCGTTCCTCGCGCTCTGCTCCGACAAAAAGAAAGCCGAAGACGGCACGATCCCCGTGTTTGTCTATAACCCGCATCCCTACGAGGTGGACGAGATCGTCGAGGTCGAATATCAGCTTCCCGATCAAAACAAAAACCGCGAGCTGTTTGCGATGCCCGTCGTTTACGAAAACGGCAAGGTCATTCCGTCGCAATGCGAGCATGAGCTTTCCAACTTCAATGTGGACTGGCGCAAGCGCTCGGTCTTTGCCGCGAAGCTCGCGCCCGGACAGATGAAGCGGTTTGATATCCGCATCGAGCTGATCCCGACGCCGGCGCCGCTCGCGCTTCCCGACGGGGATACGTTTACGTTCTCGACCGAGACGCTCACCGCGTGCATCAACCGCAAAACGGGACTGCTCGACCGGCTGACGATCGACGGCATTGAAGCGGTCAAGGAAAACGCACTCCGCCCGATCATTGTCGCCGACGACGAAAACTCGTGGGCGTTCAAGGAAAAAGCGTTCCGCAACGTCATCGGCGAATTCAAACTGATGAGCGACGTGGAGGGCACGAAGTTCTCCGGCGTCACCTGCGGCGAAACGATCCCGTCCGTCCGCATGATCGAAGACGGCGACGTCCGCACGGTCATCGAAGCGGTCTTCCGCTACGAAGATTCGTTCCTCTGCCGCCGCTATTATCTGCCGAAGACGGGCAAGGACGTCAAGGTTTGGGATAAGGTCTACTGGAACGAGAAAATGAAGATGCTCAAACTCTCGATTCCGACGCCGTTCGATCAGAAGTTCATCGGGCAGACGGCATATGGCAGCGAGACGCTGCTCACAAACGGCGACGAAATGGTCAGCCAGAAGTGGAATCTTGTCTCCGACGGCGCGCACGCGCTGACGATCGTCAATAACGGCACTTACGGCTCCGACTGCAAGGACGGCGAACTTCGTGTCACGCTTCTGCGCGCGCCCGGCTATTCCGCCGGCAAGAGCGACTTCTCCGTCCGCAAGCCGTATATCATGGAGCAGGATCGCTTCTCGCCGTTCATTGATCAGGGCGAACACGATTTCGAGTTCCATCTGACCGCCGGCGCAGAGGACGAGCGCCTGCAAAACATTGAACGCGAGACCGCGGCGATCGCGGAGCGTCCGATGGCGCTTTCGTTCTTCCCGATCGGTTGCGAGGAAGAGAAAGAAAACACGATTCAGCCGTTCGCGGTCCTGACGGACGACGTGATCACGCTTCCCGTGTTCAAGAAAGCGGAGCGCGGCACGGATTCGATCATTCGCCTCTTCAACCCGACTGCCGAGCCGAGAAAGACGACGCTTGCGTTGCCCGCGATCGCGTTCAGCCACGAGTTTGAACTCGGCGCGTTCGAGATCAAGACGGTCAAGATCAATCTGGCGAACAAGACGGTCACGGAAGTGGATTTGTCTGAACGATAAGGATAGGAAAAGCCCCGCGCAACCTGCGCGGGGCTTTTTCTTTATACCTCGATTTCGATTTGATGTTCTCCGTCTTTCGGGCGGCGGATCGTGCCGTCGAACGGCGCGCCGTCCATCGCAAAGCGAGAGGACTTGCTCACGCGCGCAAAACCGCGCGGCTTTTTCACGCCCACGTGCAAAACCGCGTCGCCCGTGCGAATCGTATAGCGGATCGCCGTCGTCTCGGACGGCAGAATCGGCGAGAAGCGAATCTCGTCGCCGTCAAACGTGACGCCGAGCTGTTCCAGCACTGTCAAACTGAGCCAGCTTGCCGTGCCGGAGAGCATCGGTCCGATGTTTTCGCCGGTCGTGCTGTTGTTATACTGCGTGCAGAAGCGTGGGTTGCCCTTGGTGTGGTAGGGATGTTCGAGCGTTTTGTAGGGATAGACCGTTTCGGTCGCAAAGGCGGCGAGCGCGGTCAGCTCCTCCGCGAGCGCGTCGGAAGAGACGGTTTTCGCGGCTTTCAGACAAGCCGCCGCCGCCATCATCGCCGCGTGCTTGAAGACGCCGCCGTTTTCGCGGTCGCCGGGGAAATAGGAGGCGGACGCCGTGCCGGACGCGAGCGCACCGAGATTGCAGGGCGTGCAGAGCTTAATGCCGGCGGGTGTGACGAGATACTTGCGGATCGGCACGAGCATCGTCCCGATCTGTTCTTCGTCCGCGACGCCCGCGAGGATCGACCAGCTGAACGAATTGAGAAAGTAGGTGCCGTCGATCGTGGGATCGAGACTCAGCCCGTCCTTGCCGGCGCCGAGGAACGTATAGCCGCCGTCGCGTTTGCCGCCGACGAGGGCGCGCGCGTAAAAGTCGCCTTTCCACGCGTGCGTGCGAATACGCTCCGTGAGCGCGGCGGATTCGTGCGCCATTTCTTCCGCGAGCGCCGTTCTGCCGCTCTGCGCGGCGAGCGCGCGGATATCGTCGTAGGCGACTTTGAGCAGAAACGCGTTCATCACGCTTTCGGAATATTCATTTTCGAGCGCCGTCCCGTAGGGCTTGCCGCTTTCGGCGAGCTGTGCGAGATAGCATTTTTCTTTTTCGGGACCGTCGATCCAGTCGTCGTCGAGCTTCAAACAGTCGTTCCAGTCCGCCTTGTCGAGCAGAGGCATCCCGTGCGCGCCGACGGAGATTTTGCCGCTATACATGACGATCGCGAGCAGGGTGTCGAGCACGGTGCGTTTGCGATCGGAGCCGGCGATCGGAAATTCGGCGTCGAGGAACGCCGTGTCGCCCGTCAGCGAGACGTAGCGCGCGATTGCCTGTGAGAGCCAAAGCCCGTCGTCGGAGCATTTGCCCGGCTCCTTGCCGGAGTAATAGAAATTGTGGTTGGCGTAGCCCATCTCATAGACGTTGGAGATCCAGCAACCGAGCATCTCTTTGGCGAGGGTGTATTCGCCCATACCCGTGATGTAATAGAGCGAGGCGAACATATCCTGAATCTCGCGGAAACCGATCTCGCGGTTGGCTTTTTGCGTCCATGCGAACGAGCGGGAAACATAAGATTGATAATAGACCTGGAACGGCAGATTGTGATTGACATAGGCATCATAGGTCGGATCGTCGGACGTGACCGAGAGGAAGCCCGCGTAGCGATCGGCAAACGACGTGACGCGAGCGAGCGCGTCGGCGGTCGCCTGCGGATTTTGATAGGTTTCGAGCAGGCGGAAGAGCGCCGCGTCGGCGACTTCTTCCTTGCCGCCCTGCACGATCGACATCCCGACAAACGAATCGGCGAGCGTTTTGCCGTGTGCGGGCGCGCGGAGCGTTTTCGCCATCGCGAAGAACGGAACGATCTTCATGACGGGCGCGCACGAAAGATGCGCGATGTTCTGCGGATGTTCCAGCGTGCCGTTGCCGATGAAATCGAGATAACTCGCGGCATATTCTTCGAGGAAGCCCCCGTCCGCGATGACGGCGGCGAAGCGTTTGAGCGGTTTCAGATATTGCGGGAACGGCGACGGCGCGATCGCGACGGGCACGCCCTCGCGGCAGAGGAGACCGCTTTCCCATGTGACGCTCGCGTAAACGGTGTCGTTCAAAACGGACTCGGGCGTGGCGAGCCCGAACATTCCCGTGAAGACGATTTTCAGCTCGCGGTCAGCGCCCGTCAAATTCTCGATCTCGACGCGTTGCGCCTCGACCGCCTCGGGCATCCCGTTTTCCTGCGGCAAAATAAAGAGCGTGCGCGTGATGCGGAGCCCGCATTCGGTCTCATAGGTGATGACGGTGACGTTATTCCCGTGGCGGCAGACGGCGGTCTTGACGTTCGTATGCACGTCGGCGGAATAGAAAATCTGCGCGCCGTTTTCAACGAGATAGAATTGGCGGTTGGCGGGCTCGCCATTCTGTTCGGGAATGAGATTATAGCGCGTCGAGGTCACCTGACGGGCGGCAGTGCCGCGGAACGAGCCGCGACCGAGCGAGTCGAGCGCCCCTTTTGGCGTGGTGAGAAGCGGATCGCGGAAGCCGATGCGGTTTCCGATCAGCAAATTGACGTCGTAATGGGTGCCGATCTTGTCGGATTTGAGGTCGATCACATGTTCGCCGCGCTCGTTCAGTGTGCCGGCGGCGGCAAGCACGCGGCGATAGACGCTCTCCGCGGCTTCGGCGACGTCTGCCGGCAGGTCGGTTTCGCCGTCCGCGGTCAAACGGCGCACACGGGCGCCGAACGATAGGACGGTATCGCCGTTTTGCGCGGCAAGATAGCGCGAAACGGTCGGCTCGTTGAGCAGATTTGCGCAAAGCGGCGCTTCATAGGCAAGTCCGACGGCGCCGAGGATGTCGTCGCGGTCGATGCGTAAAAACGTCGCGTCGCAGTCACCGATCAGACGATCGGCATAGCGGGCGCGCAGCGCGTCAAGTGCGGTTTTTTTGGTGGTTCTGGCGGTTTCGTGCGTGAAAAACATAGGTCTGTCCTTTCGGAAAGCGGATTCCAAAACGGAATCGGATCATTTTTTTCAGTATAGCATTTTCGCGCGGTTTTTTCAATGGCTTTTCGTTTTTTTTCGAAAAGCGCGTGAATTTGTCACCGCACATCCCACGGCGCATAGAATGAGAAAAAAAGCGAGGTGCGAGATGAAAATCCCTTTTCTCAAAATGCACGGGCTCGGGAACGACTACGTTTTCCTCGACGAATACGTCAAAATTCCCGATCCCGCGGGGCTGGCACGGCGTATGAGCCCGCGCCGGACGTCGGTCGGCGCCGACGGGATCGTTCTTTACGGGCGCGGAACGGACGCGGACGCGACGATGCGCATCTTCAACGCGGACGGGAGCGAGGGCGAGACGTGCGGCAACGCGCTGCGCTGTCTCGGCAAATATCTTTGGGAAAGCGGTCGATGCCGTGCCGATGCCATCACGGTGCGCGACCGCGCGGGGCGGCACGTGCTGATGCCGACGGTCGAGCGGGGGCGCGTGACGTCGGTCGAGGTGAGCATGGGAAAACCGACGGTTTCGGTGCGGGAAGAAACGGCGCTCGGGGAGCGGGTGCGGCTCATCTGCGCCTCGGTCGGCAATCCGCACGCGGTTTTGTTTGTGCCGGACCCCGAAAAAGCCGACGTTGCGGGGCTTGGCGCGGCGATCGAGCATTTGCCGTGCTTTCCCGCGCGCACAAACGTGGAATTTGCGGCGGTGACGAACGAAACGCATTTGCGGATGCGCGTTTGGGAGCGCGGGAGCGGAGAGACGTTTGCCTGCGGGAGCGGCGCGGTCGCCGTCGCGTTCGCGGCGGTGTCGCGCGGAGATTGCCCCGCGGAAACGCCGATTTCCGTGTCGCTTCGCGGCGGGACGCTCGTTTGCACGGTCAAAAGTGACGGCGAAGCGTGGCTCGGCGGACCGGCGGCGTTTGTTTACGAGGGGGTGTATGACGACGGAGAGAAATGACTGGAACACGGCGCTCGCGGAACTGCCGCCGAACTATCTTTTTTCGGAGGTGGCAGCGCGCGTCCGCGCGTTTCGGGAGACGCATCCCGAGCGGACGCTTGTATCTCTCAGCGTCGGCGACGTGACGCGGCCGCTCGGGCGGACGGTCGTCACGGCGATGCACCGTGCCGCGGAGGAAATGAGCGAGGCGGCGACGTTTCGCGGCTACGCGCCCGAGCAGGGCTACGCGTTTTTGCGCGAGGCGATCGCGTCCTACGTCGCGCGGGAGCAGGACGCGCACATCGACGTCGGGGACGTGTTTGTTTCGGACGGCGCCAAGTCCGACGCGGCGCATCTTTGCGCTTTGCTCGGTGACGCGGACGTTTATGTGCCCGATCCCGGATATCCCGTCTACGCGGACAGCGCGCGTATCGCGGGAAAGCGCGTGCGGCGTCTCTGTGGGACGGCGGAAAACGGGTTTTTACCGATGCCGCCGGACGAGGACGTGCGCGGCGTATTTTGGCTTTGTTCGCCGTCGAATCCGAGCGGTGCGGCATATTCCCGCGCGCAACTGGAAGCGTGGGTGGCGTTCGCCGTGCGAAGCGGCTCGCTTCTCCTTTTCGACGGCGCTTACGAGGCGTTTGTCACCGATCCCGCACTCCCCCGTTCCATCTTTGAGATCCCCGGCGCCAAAACCTGCGCCATCGAGTTCTGCTCCTTCTCCAAAACCGCCGGTTTTACGGGAACACGCTGCGGCTATACGGTCATCCCCGAAACGCTCGA
>CALEJO010000188.1 GCA_937898155.1 uncultured Clostridia bacterium
CGGATCATAAAACTGCCCATCATCGGAAAAGACAAGCATCGCTTTTCCGTCTGTAATGGAGCAACCGAGCGTCACGGACGTGGCACCGCTATAACGGACAATATTGGACAGCACCTCATCGACAGCCACATTCACCTGAATGACGGTTTTCATGGGAGCGTCCACTTCTGTCAGACATTCTTCAAAAAATGCCGTTCCTTCTTCCAAATTATCCATGGAAGGGACGATTTTCAATTCTTTCATCGTGCGTCAAAAAATGGTCAGAATACTCGAAAAGCCCGTCACGTCAAAGACCTCCATCACGTCTTCGGAAACGTGAGAGATCGTCATTTTGCCCTGTCCGTTCATCGTTTTTTGTGTTGCGAGAAGAACGCGAAGACCGGCGGAAGAGATATATTCGACCTCTGCGAAATCGAACTTCAAATCCGTAATTCCGGGCAGACTCTCTTTGAGTTCCGTTTCCAACTGCGGCGCGGTCGTGGTGTCGATGCGTCCCACGATGTGAAGCTCCAAGGCGGTTCCGTTGATTGTTTTTTGAATGGTCATGATATTTTCTCCTTTTTGTATATATTTTTTTGTTTTTCAGAATATGAGTTCGAAACGCGAAGGATTATTCCCCCCGCTTCTCTCTTTCCGTGCGGAAATAATCGAGTTTCATTTCCACCCACAGAATCACCACAATATCCCCGATCGCCAGCAAATAGAACACGGCGTTATAGAGGACTCGTTCCGCCGGGAAGATGGCGATGCAGAGCAGGACTTGGATCACGTATTCCACGGAAAGCGCCAGGCACAAGAACTGATTGAGCTTGACATTTGTTTTCGAGCTGTGATGTCCGGAGCTGATCACGAGGTGGTTGATACAAAAGCCCACCGTCAGAACAAAGTCCAAAATGTCGAGAACCAGCGAAGTATATCCGGAAACGCCCGCTGACGTATACGTTTCCAAAACTTCGGGGACACAGATGTTGGAAACGAATGCGTTGATGGACTGATACGTATTCACGCCGAGCAACATTCCGATGGCGGGCTTCATTATGTTCGTGTCGTGGCTGTCATACGAGAGTAAGATCGTGACGCAGAAAATGGCAGAGAGCGACATGAAGCAAAAACTGCCGCTCCAATTTGCAAAGCTGTTGTGAATCACGATGTTGCGTCCGATCATGTAAGCCGTGCACAAAAGGATCACAATCGTCGTCACGGACAAAACTTTGCGACTTTTCATGAAATTCATAAGGATTCCTCTTTTTCGTTTTTGTATGTTTTCCGTTTGATGTCATGACAGAATCCGTCAAATTTGTATTGTTGATTTATTATATCACAAGTAAAAATGCTTGCTTGCAAGGGCATTTTTACGCCGTCATTCAATACCACAGCGCGGCATAGCCGCGGTGGCGCGGAGCGCGAAAGCATTGCGAAGCAAGGCTTTTATGGTTATTATATCATAAGTAATTCCAAAATCACAAGTCATTTCCTGCAAAAAAACACCAAATGTCGAAAAAAGTCCCCCCGTCCGCCATGCACAAAAAACAGACGCCGTCCCCCGCCCCGGAGGGGGAGGCTTTTCTCACTTCATCTTTGCCTTATCTATTTTGCTTTTTTCTCTTCACCGGTTAACCTCTACTGAACCACGCGACGATCGCGTGGTTTTCGGAACACAAAAAACAAACCCGCCGAACATCGGCGGGTTTGTTAGGGACATAAAATTCATAAAAAATTACTGGGTATTAGCATTAACCCAAGCAAGAATTCGGTTTACGCTATTGAGTTCTTTGAAAGTTTTGCCTGCGTCTGTAATCGCTTCAATTCTATCATCATTCAAAAGACCATTTTCTGTAGAATACGGGAAATCGGAATAAAGAAGCTTTTTCTCGTCCGTTTCACCATCTTTAACCAAACGAAAAACATAGTACATGTTATCGGTAAAGAGAGTACTAGAGCTACCACTACTATTTTGAATGAAATGGGGCGATCAGCATGATCAGCGTTGAGATCATCAAAAGGATCAGTTCAATCTGAAAGGCGACGGCTTCAAAAACGAGATATACACGACCTCTCCAAACAAAACAGCAATAGCGAGAAACTGCAAAGATATCAAAGTATAAAACAAGAACAGTTTCATAGCTTACCTCCGTTTCATTTTGGATTGGGTTTCAAATAATGCGGGTCGCGGTTTTTCCGCGACCCGCGCGACTTTTTTATTTGGTTATGATCTTATTGGTTCTTTTTCTTCTTTTTTACGAAGTAGAACGTAGTACCTGCACCGCCGATCACGACGACTGCGATCAGCACCCACAGCCACCAGAGAGACACGGAAGTGTCCTGACGCAGGAACACAAATTCGGAAAGTCTGTCGATCTTGGTGACGAGATATCCCTCATCGTCGATGATATACGTGCCGACAGCGGCTTCCTCACCCTGAACGATGGTCTGAACGTCACCCGCCGCGTGAACGTGCACGAGACGGAATTCTTTTCCGGTCAAATCCTCCGGAATCAGCATACGGACAGTTACAATAGTCCCGGAGCCGAGCTCGTCGGGCTGAATTTCAACGCCGTTCAGAAGCAGACGAACGTCATAGACGCCGGCTACAACTTCCTTCTTTTCGGCAAGTTCCTTGTAATCGACGATCGCCTTATGGTCTTCCGCGATGACAGCGTCCGCCTTGACGATGACCTCGACCTCAAGAACCACGTCGGTCACGTCACCGCCTTCGATGGTAACA
>CALEJO010000189.1 GCA_937898155.1 uncultured Clostridia bacterium
CGACCATCGCGGCGGAGGGCACGCCTCTGCCCGCCTTACCGCACCGCTCACGGCGCTGGGCGCCGTCGCCCTCTCTGCGCTGGAAGCACGGGGTGTGACTGTTGGCGCCCATCTGCTTTCCTGCGGCGCGAGCGCTTCCACGCTCCGCTTTGTGATCCCACTTTGCCTCATTTCCGGACAGGAATTCACCCTTTCCGCCGCACCGTCTCTGCTTCGCCGCACGATGGCACCATACGAAGACATCTGCCGCGCACGTGGATTCCGATTCCAAAAGACAGACAGCGGTTTTTCCGTCCGCGGCGCGCTTCGCGGCGGACACTACGCGCTCCCGGGCAACGTCAGCAGTCAGTTTATCAGCGGACTGCTCTTCGCGCTCCCACTTTGCGACGGCGACAGCGAACTCACGCTGACGACCGCACCCGAAAGCCGCCCCTACCTCGAAATGACGCTTGCCGCGCTCGCCGCGTCCGGCATCCGCGTCAAACGCACGACCGAGCGGACGTTTTTCATCCCCGGCAATCAGAACTATCACGCGATCTGTCAGAAGATCGAGCCGGACTTGTCCGCCGCCGCCTATTACGAGGCATTTTCCGCGCTCGGACACGACGTTTCCATTCCGGGACTCCCCGTGACCTCTCTGCAAGGCGACGCGGCGTATCGACGCGATTTTGTGCGTCTGGCGGGCGACCGCCCGACGATCTCGATCTCCGACACCCCCGACCTCGCCCCCGTTTTGATGGCACTCGGCGCGATGAAAAACGGCGTTCGTCTGACGGATACGCATCGCCTGCGCGAAAAAGAATGTGATCGCGGCGCGGCGATGGCGGAAGAACTCGCCAAATTCGGCGTGAAGACCGACGTTTCGGAAAACGAAATTTTCGTCTATCCCGCCGCGATTTCCGCTCCGGCGGAGGCGCTCGACGGACACGGCGACCATCGCGTCGTCATGGCGCTCTCGCTTTTGCTCGCGCAAACAGGCGGCACGATCCGCGGCGCGGAAGCCGTTCGCAAAAGCGTGCCGGATTTCTTTGATCAGCTCCTCTCCATCGGTGCAAAAATCCAGTTCACATAAGGAAAAAAACATGAATATGAATTTCATTCGTAAGCTCCCGATCCCGAAAGAGATCAAGGAGCAATATCCGCTCACGCCGGCTATGGCGGCGGCAAAATCGGAACGCGACCGCGATCTGCGCGCGATCTTTCGCGGCGAATCCGACCGCTTTCTGCTGATCGTCGGACCGTGCTCGGCGGACAAGGAAGACAGCGTGCTCGATTACGTTTCCCGCCTCCGCGATCTCGCGGAGCGTGTGCGGGAGAAAATTCTGATCGTGCCGCGCGTCTATACGGGCAAGCCGCGCACGATGAGCGACGGCTATCAGGGCATCCTGCATCAGCCGGATCCGAGCGAAAAGCCCGATCTGCTCCGCGGCATCGTCACCGTGCGAAATTTGCATATGCGCGTGCTGGCGGAGACGGGACTCAGCGCCGCGGACGAGATGCTTTATCCCGAAAATCACCGCTATTTAAGCGATCTGCTCTCCTACGTTTCCGTCGGGGCGCGCTCCGTCGAGGATCAACAGCATCGCTTCACGGCGAGCGGGCTGAACATTCCCGTCGGTATGAAAAATCCGACGAGCGGCGATCTTTCCGTGATGCTCAACGCGATCACGGCAGCACAGCATCCCCACGATTTCATCTATCGCGGCTGGGAAGTCCGCAGTGAAGGCAATCCGCTCGCACGCGATTCTGCGCGGACATATCGGCGAAAACGGCGCGCCCGTGCCGAATTATGATTTCGATTCTCTCTCGCATCTTGCGGAGCGCTATGCCGCGCGGAATCTCAAAAATCCCGCCGTGCTGGTAGACTGCAACCACGGCAATTCGGGCAAGGACTATCTGCGTCAGCCGCAGATCGCGATGGACGTTCTCAAAAGCCGCGCGCAAAGCGGCGAGTTGCGCCGCCTCGTCAAAGGGCTGATGATCGAGAGTTATCTCGAAGACGGCGCGCAAAGCGTCGGCGACGGCGTTTACGGCAAATCCATCACCGATGCCTGCCTCGGCTGGGAAAAGACCGAGGCGCTGATCCTCGCGATCGCGGATCGCTTATAATACAGATAAAAAAGCCCCTGCAAAGAGCATTTTCTCTTTGCAGAGGCTTCTTTTTTTGATTTAGAATTTTCTGTCTTCCGGAAGCTTCGGATTGCCGTGCGAATAGGTCGGCAAGAGCTTCGGCGAAATCGATTCCGAGCTCTTCAAGAACGGCAAGAAGCAGGAGGCCGTCGACGCCGCCTTCGCCCTCGCCGTATACGCCCAGCCGAAAGCTCTTCACCGAAGGCGTCGAGGTGCGAAAGCGTCAGCGTGCCAATCTCGGTCGAGCGCGCTTTTTCCGCCGCGGCGCGTCCCGCGTCACGACCGAACACGATCACGTCGAGGAGCGAATTGCCCATCAAGCGGTTGCGCCCGTGGATGCCGCCCACGACCTCGCCCGCCGCGAACAGGTTTTCGACCGCGGTCATGCAGTCCGGCGTGATATCGAGCCCGCCGTTCTGATAATGAAGCGTCGGATAGACGAGGATCGGCTCCTTGCGGATATCGATGCCGTATTTGCCGAACATCCGCATCATGGCGGGAATCCGCTTTTCGATGGTTCCCTCGCCGTTTTTCATCTCGATCATCGGCGTATCGAGCCAAACGCCGCATCCGTCCGCCGTTTTGACACCTTTTCCGCGCACGGTGCATTCGCGAATGATCGAGGCCGCCGCCACGTCACGCGTTTCCAGCGGGTGCATGAATACTTCCCCATCTGCGTTGACGAGCTTCGCCCCGAGCGAGCGCACCTTTTCCGTGACGAGCGCGCCGAAGATCTGCTCGGGATAGGCGGCGCCCGTCGGATGATATTGGAGCGTATCGGCGTAAAGGAGCTTCGCGCCGACGCGATAGCCGAGGATGAGTCCGTCCGCCGTCGCGCCGTAGTGGTTGGACGTCGGGAAGCCCTGATAATGGAGCCGTCCTGCGCCGCCCGTCGCCAAAATCACGGTTTTCGCCCGCGCGACGAACAGCTCGCGTGTTTCCATATTCATCAGCACCGCGCCGCCGCAACGGCCGTTTTCGTCGAGGATCAGTTCGACCGCCGCCGTGAAGTCCACGACGGGAATGCCGAGATTGAACACCTCGTCGCGCAGTGTGCGCATGATCTC
>CALEJO010000190.1 GCA_937898155.1 uncultured Clostridia bacterium
CATCCGATTTCTGCTCGGAGCGTATAATAGTATAACCGTTATCCTTAGGTTTGTCAAGTCATTTTTTCAAAAAAAGCACTTTTTTTCAAAAAAATCGGAGGAGTGCCTATGCCCGATCGCCGAAAGAAACTATATGAGTTTTCGGAAAACACCGAGGTCACCGTCTGCGCGGTTTGTGCCGAGCCCGCGCGCACGCAACTGTATGAATCATTCGGCATTTTGAAGGGCGCACATCTGCGCGTCTTTCTCGTCAGCGGCAAGCGCGTCATTTTGATCGTCGGACGGACGAAACTCGCGCTTTCCTCGCCCGCGACGGAAGAAATCCTATGCGAATAGGCATATTTTGCGTCCGTGCCGTATAGGTTGAAGCAAAAAACGGAGGTCAACCCTTATGGTAGCAACGTCCCCAAAAACGATCGCGCTTGCCGGCAATCCAAATTGCGGCAAGACCACGTTGTTCAACCTGCTCACAGGGGCAACGGAGCCGGTCGGCAACCGACCGGGCGTGACATTTGCTCTGAAAAAAGCGCCGCTCCGTCTCGGCGAAAAAGACGCCGTTCTGACCGATTTGCCCGGGACCTATTCCCTCACCCCGTTCTCCGGCGAGGAAAAGGTGGCAGACGAATATCTGCAAAGCGGCAACGCCGACCTCGTCATTGACGTCGCCGATGCCACGAATCTCGAACGGAGTCTGCTTCTGACGCTTGAACTGATCCGCCGCGGACTTCGCGTGGTGCTGGCGCTGAATATGATGGACGAAGCGAAAAAAGAAGGCGTCCGCATCGACGGCGACGCGCTTTCTCGGGCACTCGGCGTGCCCGTCGTGCCGATTTCCGCCGCGAAACGCGAGGGAATTTCCGAGCTGATCGGCACAGCATTCCGTCCGCTCGCCGCTTCTCCGCTCGCCAAAACGCTCCCTCCGACGACGCAGGCGCTTCTGGCGATCGCCGCCGACCTCACGCGCCGCTACGTCATCTCTCCGGGCGGCGCTTCCCTCTCCGGCGATCGGATCGACCGTGTCGTTTGCCGACCGCTCTTCGGCATCCCGATTTTCGCGTCGCTTCTCTTTTTCGTTTTCTGGCTCACCTTTTCCGGCGTCGGCAAGTCGCTTTCCGATCTGCTCGGAAACGCCGTCACCGCCCTATGCGAGCTACTCGTCGCCGGGCTCGCGCGCGTCGGCGTCGGAGAAGTTATGCTTCGCTTCCTTTCGGACGGCGTTTTCGCGGGCATCGGTGCCGTGCTTTCGTTTTTGCCGCAGACGGCGCTTCTCTTTTTCCTGCTCGAACTGATGGAAGACAGCGGGATCATGGCGCGCGTCGCGTTCATGACCGACGCACTTTTGCGTCCGCTCGGGCTCTCCGGCAAAGCGTTCATTCCGATGCTTCTCAGCTTCGGTTGCGCCGTGCCGGCGACCATGTCCGCGACCGCGCTTGACGATTCAGAAAAAGAAACCGTCGTGTCGGTGATCCCGTTTTTGCCATGCAGCGCGAGACTCCCCGTTTTCGTCATGCTGATCGGGACGTTCTTCCCGCGGCACGGTGCGCTCGCGGCGCTCTCGCTCTACCTTCTCGGCATCGGCGTCGCGCTTCTCTTTGCGTGGTTTCGGACGAAACGGGATGCCAAAGCGCCTCCGCTGACGATCGAATTGCCGAAATATCGGATGCCGCAACCGAAAAACCTCACTCGCTTCATCGGCATCAAGCTCCGCGATTTCATCCGGCGCGCCGGCACCGTCGTCTTTCTTTCCTGCGTCGTCGTTTCGCTGATGCGGACGCTTACGCCCGCGTTTCGCGTCGCCGCCGCGCCGCAGGATAGTCTTTTATACGCAATCGGGCAATGGTTTGCGCCGCTTTTCGCGCCGATCGGGCTCAATATGCCCGAAATCGTCGCCGCGCTCTTCACGGGCTTTTTCGCCAAGGAAAGCATTGTTTCGACCATGCGGATCCTCTGCGGCGCCTCGCTTTCCGCGCGTCTTTCGCAGGCGAGCGCCGTCTCGCTGATGCTCTTTTCCCTTTTATATACCCCGTGTGCCGCCACGCTCGCCGCCATTCGCCGCGAGATCGGCACAAAAAAAGCGGCGCTCGTTCTTCTGCGATGCCTCGTCACCGCCTACGCGATCGCGTTTCTCGGGTGGACTTTTTTTCGGATTTTCGCGCGTTTTGTTTGACTTTTCGGTGATAGAATGATAGAATAAAAGCGAACCATATTACCGATGCTTCGGCAAGGAGGAAAAAATATGACCACCAAACTTTTCAATGTCACCGGCATGGCGTGCAAGCATTGCGCCGCCAAAGTCAGCGCGAAAGCGTCTTCTCTGAACGGTGTTAAGTCGGTCGAGGTCGATCTCGACGGCAAAAAGATGACCGCGACCTTTGACGAGACCGTCGTCAGCGCGGAAGCGATCGCCGCCGCCGTGACGGCGGGCGGATTCCCGACCACCGTTGCGTAAATCATGATCGAAAAACGCTTCAAAGTCTCGGACATGATGTGCTCCGCCTGCTCGGCGGCGGTGGAGCGCTGTGTCCGTGCGCTCGACGGAGTGGGCGAAGTCGCCGTCAGTCTGCTCGCGGGCGAAATGACCGTTTCGTTTGACGAAAACCGGCTGAGCGAAGAGGCGATCTGCGAAGCCGTGACAAGCGCCGGCTTCCCGACGGAGCCGCTCCGCTCGGCGATGCCGACGGCGGAGCCGCCGAAAAGCGAATTCACGGCGAAACGGCTGATCTTCTCCGCCGCGCTGACGCTCCTTTTGATGTTCTTCTCCATGGGGCATATGCTCGGGCTGACGATGCCCGCGTTTTTGACGGGAGACGGCATCGTGTGGTCCGCGGCGATCCAAATGGCGCTTGCCGCCGCCGTTATGGCGATCAATCACAAATATTTCACGGGCGGCGTGCAGGCGGTCTTGCGCCGCGCACCCAATATGGACACGCTGATCGCGCTCGGCGCGTCCGCGTCGTTCCTTTACGGTGTGGCGACGTTCATTCTGATCGCCGTCAATCTCAAAACAAATCCCGATGCGGCGCACGCCTACGCCGAAAACCTCTATTTTGAATCCGCCGCCATGATTCCGACGCTCATCACGCTCGGCAAAACGCTCGAATCGCGCGCCAGACGCAAAACGACAAGCGCCGTCAAGCTTCTCATGGAGCTGGCGCCGCAGGAAGCGTTGATCCTCGTTGACGGGGAAGAAAAGTCCGTGAAAACGGCGGATATCCGCGTCGGCGACGTGATCGTGATCCGTCCCGGCGGCGCCGTCCCTGTGGACGCGGAGGTCGTCTTCGGCGAAGCGTCCGTGGACGAGTCCTCCCTCACGGGAGAAAGCATTCCCGTTCCGAAAAGCGTCGGCGATCCCCTCATCAGCGGCTCGATCGTCACGGGCGGTGTTTTGCACGCGCGCGCCGTCAAGGTCGGCGAAGACACGACGCTTTCGCAGATCATTCGGCTCGTTTCGGGCGCCGGCGCGACCAAAGCACCCGTGGCGCGGCTCGCCGACAAAATTTCCGGCATTTTTGTGCCGATCGTCGTCGCCGTTTCGCTCGTCACACTCGCCGTTTGGCTGATACTCGGCGACGGCGTAGAACACGCGATCCGTTGCGCGGTCTCCGTGCTCGTGATCTCCTGTCCCTGCGCACTCGGACTGGCGACGCCCGTCGCCATCACCGTCGGCACGGGGCGCGGTGCTTCGCTCGGCGTGCTGATCAAAAGCGGCGAGGCACTCGAAACGCTCGGCCGCGCCGACGTCGTTTTGCTCGATAAAACCGGCACGATCACGGAAGGTGCGCCCGCTGTCAGCGATGCCGTTCCCTTTGACGTTCCCGAAACGCATCTTTATGCCGTCACGGCGGCGCTCGAAGCGTGCTCCGAGCATCCGCTTTCCCATGCCGTCATGGAAAAAGCCGCTTCCCTCTCTGTCTCCGTGCCCGAAGTCAGCGAATTTCGCTCCTATCCCGGCAAGGGCATCGAGGGGATCGTGGACGGCAAACGCGCGTTCGTCGGCACGCTCGCCTTTTTGAGCGAAAATGGCATCGACACGCAGGACGCGGAGATCGCCATCGCCCGTCGCTCGTCGCTCGGAGAAACGCCGATTATCGCCGCGTCCGACGGCAAGCTTCTCGGCGTGATTTTCGCCGCCGATCGCGTGAAAACCGACAGCCAAAACGCCGTTGCGCGTATGAAAGCGCTCGGATGCGACGTCATCATGCTCACGGGCGACAATCAAGCCGCGGCAAACGCCGTCGCGTCGCAGGTCGGCATCGAGCAGGTGCGCGCGGAGCTTTTGCCCACGGGCAAAGAAAAAGCGATCCGCGAGCTTTCGCAGTCGCACGTGACCGTCATGGTCGGCGACGGCATCAACGACGCCCCCGCGCTCGCGCTTGCAAGCACGTCGATCGCCATCGGCGCCGGCACGGAGATCGCGAAAGAAACCGCGGACTGTGTGCTCGTCGGCGGTCGCCTCTCTTCTGCCGCGGATGCCATCGAGCTTTCCCGCGCCGTCATGAAAAATATCAAGGAAAACCTTTTCTGGGCATTCTTTTATAACGTCCTCGGCATCCCGCTCGCCGCCGGCGCGCTGTATCCGGCATTCGGTCTTTTGCTGAATCCGATGATCGCGGCGGCGTGCATGAGCGTCAGCTCGCTTTTTGTTGTGACAAACGCGCTTCGGCTCACATTCTTCGGCAGAAAGAAGAAAAAAGCATAAGAAAAACCGCCTTGCCCGCGCCCAAAAAGCAGGCAAAGCGATTTTTCATTTTGACAAACATTCAGCGATACGTCACGGTTTCATCACATCCGCGTCTGGAAAAATGCGCCGGTGACGGTTGATCGTCCGCGTATCCCAAATACAGGATCGCGGCAGGAACGATGTTGTCCGCCAGTGCAAACTCCGCTTTGACCGCTTCGGGTATAAAATACATGATCCACGTCGAGCCGATGCCGAGCGTCTCCGCTTCCAGCATCATATGCGTCGTCACGATGCTCGCGTCAACGTCGCCGCTACATTTTTTGTCGTATTCGCGGACCCACGCTTGATCGCGGTCATAACACACAATCAGCGCCAAAGGTGCGTGATAATGACATTCCGTGCATTTTTCCAGCAAGGAAAGACCGCTTTCGGAGTTCACCACGATGATTTTCTGCGGTTGATTGTTGTGCGCGGTCGGCGCGAGGCGCCCTGCCGAAAGAATCTTTTCGAGTGCTTCCCCGGAAACCGGATCGCTTTTGTATTTTCGGACGGAATACCGTTCGGAAGCCAACTTCAAAAAATCCATTTTATCGTTCCTCCCTTTTCGTGAAAACGGTTTTTATCTCCTCTTAATCGGTGTCGTCGGTTCTACGATGCGAAGCCCCTGCTCACGCAGAAACGTGCGCGCCTCTTCGACTGCCTCGGGCACGTCCAGCATAGATGGCGTGTGCGCGTCCCAGCCGATCAGCGTCTCGTTTCCGACCTCCGCCGCGATCTTCCAGAACGGCGGATACGGATACGCGCGATGGTCGCGGAAGCCGAGCATATTGAATTCCAGCGGCATGCCGCATTCCTTCGCCGCCACGCAGAGCTTGCGCATCTGCGTCTCGTAAAACGCGGGATCGCCGCGGAAGGTAAACACGTCCGGGTGCGCGATATAGAAAAAGCGCCCCGTCTTCATCCCCTCGATGCACTCGGAAACGTAATCGGCAAGTCCGTCGGGATTCTCTCTCTCCGGCGTTTTACAAACGTGTTGTCCGCCGATCTCGTTATGGATGAAATGCTGACCGAGGATCAGATAATCGTAAGGATACGGCTCAATCAGTTCGAGAAACTTCTCAAAATAGAGCGGATAATATTCCGCCTCGAAGCCGAGATAGATCGTGATATCGTTCTTATATTCTTCTTTCAGCGAAAGAACGGAGCGGACGTAATCCTCCGTCTCCTTGCCCGGACGCATCCGATGTCCGGAATAATAGTCACCCGGAAACCAATAGGGCGAATGATCGGCAAAGCCGAGCACGGAAAATCCGGACGCGATCGCGGCTTCCACGTATTCGCGGTCCGTCCCTTTCGCGTGGTGGCACCGCGCGGTATGTGTATGAAAATTAACTTGCATGACAGCACTTCCTTTTGTCTGATAACAAAATCAGTATAGCACGGTTCGACGCATTTTTCAATCCTTTCCGCAAAGTTTTTTCCGTTGACACCGAGCGCCGTTCGTGGTAAAATAGAATCGGACATCACGAAAGGACAAGCCGTATGAACAAAACGCAAAAAACAAAGTGGTTCGCGGTCATCAGCGACGTGCATATCGACACACGCAACCCCGAGCCGTCCGTCGAAAAATTCAAAATCGCATTATCGCAGCTGAAAACCCGTGCCGGCGGGACACTCGACGCCGTGCTCGTCGCGGGTGACCTCGGCGATCACAAGGACCCGCAGGACATCCGCATTTTCAAGGACGCCTATGAAAGCGTTTTCTCTCCCGAGGACGTGCCGCTCGTGCATTGCTACGGCGACGACCACGACTTCGTTTGGGCGGACCCCGAAGCCCCTGCGCGCATCGCGGAATATAACGGCATCTTCGGCAAGCGGTATTTCGCCCGCGATGTCGATCCGGACGCGATCCCGCTCGGCAATCGCCACGCAGTGATCGGCGGCTATCACATCCTCGCGCTCGAACCGTGCGGCAGACGTCCGATCCTCTATTCGGAGCAGACCAAATGTTGGCTCGATCAAACGCTCCGCGCGCTCACCGAGGCAGAGCCGGACCGCTACGTGCTGATCCTCACGCATCCAATGCTTTCCGATACCGTCTACGGCAGCGAATTGCGCGGCGGGGCGTGGGCGACCGAGGATCTGACGGAGATTCTTTCCCGCTATCCGCAGGCGCTCGTCTTCGCGGGGCATCTGCACTTCCCGCTCATCGACCCGCGCAGTATCATGCAGACGCGCTTCACCTCTGTTGGGACTGGTGCCGTTCGCTATCTCGGCATCGAGACCGACGGCTTCACCAAAATTCCCGCGCCGACGTGGGTGCCGGACAGTCTGGCGCTTTCGCAGGGACTTCTCATCGAGCTTCCGCCGGATCGCACCGTCCGCATCCATCGCTTGAATTTCGCCAAAAACGCGGAGATCGGCACACCGTGGGTGCTCGACGCGCCACAGGCAGACGGCTCGCACCTATCGCGCTATTCGCGGGCACGCGGCGACCGTGCGCACAATCAGCCGCCTGTCCTTTCGGATTTTACGCTGACTGCCGAGAATAATAAGCTGATTCTCCGTTTCCCGCTCGCCAAGGACGACGAATTCACCCATCATTTCGTCGTCAGCTTCGGAGAGCCAGACGGCGTGTGCCGTCGGCGCCGCGTCGTCACGGATTTTTATTCCGTCTGTCAGACCTCGGAAATGAAGCCGGATTATGAAACCGTCATCGAAAATTTCGAATACGGAAAAACGTATTTTGTCTCGCTGACCGCGTTCGATTCGTGGGATGCGCAGAGCCAAACCGTCACAAAACAAATCACACTGGAAAAGGAGCCCTCATGAAACATCGTCATCTTTCGCTCATTCTCATTCTGACCGCCATTTTCGTGCTTCTGCTCGCGTTTTCCGCTTCTGCTGCGTCGCAGGGCTTCCGCGTCACCGTGCGCGGTGAAAACGGCGAAACCGTTTTTATTTACCCCGAGGAAAAGGCGCTTTATTTGCCTTCGTCCGTGGACCTCTCTGCCGTTTTGATCGACTGGGACGGCGCGGATTTCACGTTCGTTTGCGGCGCGGTTTCCGGCTCCGTCAAGGCGGGCGAGCCCGTGGACATCGCCTCCCTGCCGCTGACCGAGGACGCTTACGGCTATCCTTGCCGCAAAATCTCGTTTTTGCAGGGCGGCAAAACCGCCGTTTACACCGTCTATCACGACGATTCCCTGCCGTCGTTCTTCATCGAATCCTCCAAAGGACTCGACTATATCAACGCGAGCAAAGAAAACCGCGATAAAAAAGCCAAATTTCTGATCCTCGACGAAACCGGCGAGACCGAATACAGCGATTACGCCGCCGGCACGACCGCGGAGATCAAAGGACGCGGCAACGCGACGTGGGGCTATGCCAAAAAGGGCTATCAAGTCAAGCTCAATTCCAAAGCCAAGCTCTTCGGCATGGACAAAGCCAAAACGTGGATTCTGATTCCCAACTACTGCGATCAATCGCAGATGCACAACGCGCTCGCGTTCCATCTCGGCGACACGCTGGATCTGCCGTATAACATCGACTATCGCTATGTCAATCTCTATATCGACGGTTCCTATCGCGGCACTTACGTGCTCTGCGAAAAGGTGCAGATCGGTTCGGGCAGAATCGACATCGTCGAGCTCGAAAAAGAGAACGAAAACGCCAATCCGACCGTCGATTTCGACGCACTTCCCGTTCAGCGCGGCGGCGCGATCCCCGGAACGATCGTCACCTCGTATTCTTATGCCACGGGCTTCACCGCGCCCGCCGATATCACGGGCGGCTATCTCGTCGAGCTGGACAATATCTGGGGCACCTCCGAGCCGTGTCACTTCACGACGGCAAACGGAAGCACTTACGTGCTGAAATCGCCGGAATACGCCTCCAAGGCGGAGGTCGAATACATCGCCATGCTCATCGCCGATATGGAAGAAGCGATCTGCTCCCTCGACGGGTATAACTCCCTGGGCAAGCATTATTCCGACTATATCGACGTGGACAGCTTCGCGGGCGTTTACGCGGTCGAGGAAATGATGAAAAACTGGGACGCCTATAATTCCAGTATGTTTTTCTATAAGGACGCCGACCAAAACGGCGAGACCGCGAAAATTTTCGCCGGCCCGCTCTGGGATTTCGATAACGTCCTCGGCAACATCAATTTCGAGCAATACGCCTCCGATCCGACGTTCCTGTGGGCGCAGGACGGCAAATTCCAGAGCTATCCCCGCATCCTCGGCAAAAAACTGATGGCACACAAGGATTTCGCGGCGGTCGTGGCGGAGAAGATCGACGCGCTGTGTCTCGAGCTTCGTGACGCTCTCGACGCGGGCGGCTTCCTCGAAGCCACCTACGAAACGATCCACGATTCCGTTTTGATGGATCGCGCGCGCTGGGATATTCCGAATCCGTCGCGCTGGGTTCTTTCGAGTAGCGGCTATAAAAACGGCACCAAATTCGTGCATTTCGTGGATTTCGGAGCGCCGTTCGATGACGAGCCGACCACCGCGATGGGATATCTGCGCTGGTTTCTCGCAAAACGCGCCGAGGCGCTTTTGCAGTCCATCGGCTCGGGAGAATTGCCCGATGAGCCCACCGAAATGACCGAAGAAACCACGACGGTGGAAACAACCTCCGCCGAAATGACGAGCGTCGAAGCAACCACGCCCGATTCGACCGAAACGACGGTGGAATCGACCGACGCGCACGTCGAAAAAGAGCCGTCTTCGCTTCGCTGGGGCATTATCGCGATCCCGCTTGTGATCATCGTGATCCTCGCCGCGTTCTTCCTTTTGAAGAAGAAAAAAGGATAAATCATCCGGCAAAACGCGCCGGAATCAAATCGGATAATCCTGCCGAACGGCTTGATTATAAATATTTATTTCAGGAGAGTGCTTTTTGTTCAAGCTCAACACACCGGAGATTGTGGGCTGACCGGGAGGTTTGCCGACAATCGCACAAACCTCCCGGCGTAGCGCCATTGAAGTCAACAATTTTCAGGAGGATAAACAATGAAACAAAATGACATCATCATTCGTTTGGAAACAAAAGCAGAAGAAAGAGACGTCGAAAACCTCATCCGAGAATCGTTCTGGAACGTCTATCGTCCGGGTTGCAGCGAGCATTACGTGATGCACGTATTGCGAGACGATCCGGCGTTCATTCGGGAATTAGACCTCGTGATGGAGAAAGACGGCCGGCTGATCGGACAGAATATGTTCATGGAAACAGTCATCGAAGCCGACGACGGCAGAATCATCCCCGTTCTCATGATGGGGCCGATTTGCATCACGCCCGAGTTGAAACGCCGGGGCTACGGCAAAAAACTGCTCGACGCTTCCCTGCAAAAAGCCGCTGCGCTCGGCTACGGTGCGGTGCTTTTCGAGGGCAACATCGCGTTTTACGGCAAAAGCGGATTCGATTATGCCTCAAAATTCGGCATCCGGTATCACGATTTGCCCGAGGGCGCGGACGCATCGTTCTTTCTCTGCAAAGAGTTGATCCCGGGCTATCTCGACGGCATCACCGGCGTTTATCAGACGCCGCAGGGCTATTACGTCAAGGATGCCGACGTGGAAGAATTCGACAAAGGATTCCCCGCCAAGGTGAAATTGAAGCTCCCGGGGCAGTTAATCTGAACGAAAAAAGAGGACAGACGCGAGTCTGTCTTCTTTTTCATAACAAAAGGAGAGGTTTCCCTCTCCTTTGTTTTTTTAGACACCGCCGAAGCCGGAGTGTTCGATACCCTGGATCAGGTATCTCTGGCAGAACAAATACATCACGATCAGCGGCAGAATGACGAGCAGACCCGCGGTATTCTTGACCGCGATCTCGTAAGTCTGCACGTTCGCGCCGGCGGCGCTTTCGAGCGCTTTCAGCGTGGCCGGAACCTGACCCCAGAACTTCGTGCTGGTCAGCAGCAGGTGGGGCGTATCCGGCAGGAACGTGTTGATATAGAAGATATCCGTCCATTGCCACGAGAACGAAAGAATGAAGACCGTGATCAGCATCGGAACGGAGATCGGCAGGATGATGAGGAAGAACGTCTTGAAGACGCCATAGCCGTCCACATAAGAGGACTCCTCGAGCTCATCCGGCACGCCTCTGTAAAACTGACGCATGATCAGGATAAACAAACCGTTCTTAAACGCAAGTCCCGTCAGCGAGAGCAAAATCAGCGGCAGATACGTATTGTAAATGCCCTGCGTCACGCCGATCGCCGAATAGAAGCCCGTCGCCTTCAAAAGTCCGAAGATGTCAAAATAGACAAACTTCTGCACGAAGGAGGACGAAAGAATCTGATGCGGCACGATCATCGTCAGCATAACGACGAGGAAGAGGGCGTTGCGTCCTTTGAATTTGAACTTCGCGAATCCATAGCCGATGAATGCGCAGACAAACGTCTGAATGACCGCGCAGATGGCAGAGAGGATAAACGAGTTCAGCATCGCTTTGAAATACTGGTTCTCCACGATCAGATACTTATAAGTATTGATCGTCGGATATTTCGGAATCAGTTTGACGTCGCTCTGAATGAAATCGAGCGGGCTCATGAACGATGCCGAAATCTTCGAGAAGAACGGGAACAGAATGATATAGGAAATACCAAGCAGGAGAATAAAGCGGAAAAACGCGATCAGGAGCTTCGTATAGAAGTTGCTGTTCAGGTATTTGGCTTTCAACCGCTCTTTGCGAGAGGTGCGCTCAAATTCCACTCTGATTTTATTTTTCGATTCTTTCAGCACGCGCGGTGCGTTTTCAGGTTGATTCATAAAACCGTTCTCCTCCTTTCTCAGTCATTTCTGCGTTGATAGAAGACAAATTTCTTTGCAATCAACGCAACAAGTCCGAGGGAAATGATCACGACGAAGAAGTATGCCCACGCGCCCGCAGAGTGCAAACCGACATCGTCGATTTCAAGGATCATCTGCATGACTTCGTTGGACTCTGCCGTGAACGAGTCGATGACCGTATAAATGGAGTTTGCAAGGATCATCGGGCTGATCATCGGGAAGGTGATCTTCCAGAAGGTCTCCCATCCCGTCGCGCCTTCCATCTGGCAGGATTCGTAAATCGACGGAGAGATGGACTGAAGTCCCGCGAGGAAGATCAGCATCTGAACGCCGGAACGGTTGACGATATTGTAAATATCGTTGACAAGTCCGACAACATAGTCAAGAAGCTCCTGACCGATGATCATGTTCTTGAACAACCGCTGGACGTCCATCGCGGAAATGATTTCCTGGGTGTTGGAGGATCCGCCGTCACCCATATCGATCGCAGAGGTATCTCCCATGTAGGAGAGCAGCTGGTTCGACTGGTCGATCTTATCGATCAGACCTGTGGAAAGGATGACCGGAATGAAGAAGATTGCACGGAACGCCGCA
>CALEJO010000191.1 GCA_937898155.1 uncultured Clostridia bacterium
TTGGTTCTTGCCTCCGAACTGCACGTCGAACCTGCCGTTTCCCGGGAGCAGGAAGTGCCACTCACCGTTGATCTTCTTCCAGCCGGTATGGGCAAAGACGTTTTCCTTGTCCGCAAACCTTGCCGTGGATTTGATCGCGCACCGGACGTGCTTCTCCACATTGGAGGTGACGAAAAAGATCGCAGGTCGCGTCCCAGTTGTTGGCGATCCACTCCATCTTTTCGAGATCGCTTGCCGGAACGTCCACGGGCGGCAGGGGGCGACCGTCCGCGTGTGTTCCGCCAATGCGGTATTTGCGTATCACTTCCGCGCCGTCATCGTAAGAGACTTCGGAAAGGATACGCGGAGCGAAATTGCAAAGAGGGATAAAACCCGAACCGTTCTTTGTCACCCGCTCGATTGACAAACACCCGTTTCCAACCGCATACGGCGGAGCGTAGAGATCGTCTTCTGTGTCCGCTGTTTCAGTTGCGGACGAAACTGTTTCTTCGGATTCGTTCATCTGAATCCTCCTTTCTGCCGTATCGGCGAAAAAATATATGCAAACAAAAAAGCCCCGGCAGAAGCCGAGGCTGATTTGCGGTTGCCCTGATTATGGGAGCAGTGTTCATATTGCGGTCATGTCAGCTTTCGCCAACATTTTTCTTTCATAAAGGAAATGATCTCGCCTTTGTCAAGGTCTTCATAATACCGCACGAGAAGACGCTTGAATTCGGGAACTTCCTTTTCGGGGATGACGAGAAGACCTTCACCCTTGCCGATCAGATAGTGATTTGCGAATATCACCGCCGCGCGTTTGTTGCCGTCATTGAAGACCTGCGTTTTCATACAATACAGACAAAGTTCAATGGCGACTTCAACCGGTTCAGCCGTATGGCTTACGATCAAAGCGATGTTCTCTTTGACTTCATATTCGATCGGCATCGGCGGAACGTATGAAGTGCCTCCGATCGTAACCGGAACACCTCTGATCCGCCCGCCTTCCGCAAAAAAGCCCTCGTTCACCAAGCGCGCGATATGGCAAAGGATATAATAATCGGTCTTTGTGGCGATCACGTCGTGATCCATCACAAATTCCCATGCGTGTTTCAGATTGAGAATTTTCTGAACATCATTTGCGGAAACACCGTTGACACGACCGTTTTCGATAATATCTTCGGTCTGCGGGAATGAGGTCGCGACACCTTCAAGAACTGCCTGGTCGTAGATGTTGGCTTTCATATTTGCACGCGCGAAATCAATATTGAGGATCACCCGATCCGAAAGCTCACCCGTAGCAAACCCAAGTTCGGCAAGCCGCTTTTCAATGTGGCGGATCTCTTTTCGGAACTCTCTCGCGTCGCGGGCGTACCGAAGCAACGAGGCGTACAGTTCATCCGAAAACAGATCCACATAGGTACTTGTCAGTTTTCCGGCGACACGCTTCCGGATATACAGGTATTTTTTCTCATCCCGTTCTTTCACTTCCGGGGACCCATCGTATGGCAATAATTTCAGCCGCGCTTGCAGATCCGCGCGCCTTTGCAATAACTCTTGTATTTCCAAATATTCTGAATTCATGGTTGTTTCTCCTTGTAGGGAACTTTTGCAAGATGTATTATACCATATTGTTCCCCATATTGCAAGTGTTATCCGCAAAAAAGTTTCGCTGTAACGCGGTAACGCATTTTTGCGGATAAGGTGCAAAAAACGCGTCGGGGCGTTACGGCTTTTCAAAGTGCCATTTTGGCATCTTGAAATATGGGAGCAGTATTCATATTGCCAAACATATTGATTTTTTCACAATTCTGTGCTATACTGATAGGAAAGAGGAGGTGGGTTCATGGCTGAAATACGATACCGGATCCCGCGCGTATCGGTTTTGGGACTTTTGGCGTATGCCAAGGAGAACGAAGACGGGTTTTATTCTTTTCGTCTTTCCCGTGCGGAAACCGAAAACATCACACTCGAACGCGGCGAGACCTGGCAGGAAGACAACGCACTGTTCTTCCAGACGATGAGCGTACTGACGGGTGACGAGTTCATCCAACCGAACGAAGACAGCGACATCGACGATCTTGCCAGTGTCATTCTATATCTTGATTTCTCCGGCGTTTTCGACCGTGACTCCGCGCTCCCGAAGAACGCAGCAAGACAGAAGAAAGCGGAAAGCCTGTTCCGTCCCGAGGGGATCGGACTGGATTTCGGCGGCGGGACGCAAACCTACCTCGCCTTTGAACGCTCCGCCAGTATGAGCCGGAACGCGCGGCTGTCGTTCGTTCGTGCCGATGTGTACAAAGCCCTGCGCAATCGCTTGATGCTCGGCATGAAGATCGGAAACTGTCAGCTTTCCAAGCTCTACGCCTACAACGGGTTATATTATTCCAACGGAAAGCGGATCGACCTGCCGGAACTGTGGGAGCCCGGTCGGATCGTGATCATCGACAACCCGAAAAGTCTTGCCGAAAACGTCCCCGTCATCACCGTGGAGGACACCACTGGAACGGGACCTGTCCGCCATTATGAAAGAGTCGAAAAGGTCACGGATATCGAGATCACGGAATTTGACGGCGAGGGACTGATCTCTCCCGCGTTTGCCCGGAAGATCGACGAGATCTTTTGCGGAAAGCATAGCCACACCTCATTTCAGATCCGCATGCCGTATATCAAAGGAATGGTGCACGAGGTGGACTTTCCGCACCTGTTCCGCAGTGCGTCTGTTCAAAGCATCCGGGATATTTGGGGCGTATCTCACCCCGTGAGCGAGGTCGCTATGATCCTGACGAAAAGCCAATTCAAAGGCTTCGGGTGGTTGGGGGACAGCCGGTTGACCTTTGACGATTACCTTTCCGCCTGCCGGGAATACCGCCATGCGCTCTATATTACGGGCGTCAACCGCGAAGGTCGATATGGACTCACCGATATCAACTATCAGTTTCTCAACACGGTATCGCTGACCGAAAAGCAGTTCCGCCCCGCCGATCTTCCGCTCGGGTGGGATCACGCGCCGAACGACGATCCCCGTGAATGGCTGACCAAAGCCACCGAGCAGAGGTATTACGAACTTTGCGCCGATGAATACGAACGCCTGAACTTCTTCTACGACGAATACGAACATACAGGCCCCAAAGGCAGGCACATGCTCGATCTGCTGAAAGCCAATGAAGATCTGATTTTTGAGCCATACTTTGAAGAAAAACTGCAAACCGAACGCGAAAGGATTTTGCGGCAGTACGCGACCGCGCACCTGCTTGTGCGCGGAAAAGTTCTGTATCTATCCGGGGATCTGATCGACTTTTTGCGATACACGCTCTGTTTCTGTGAGAGCGGGAATGAAGAAAACCTATACGATCTCTGCGACGAACTGCAAGCAGCAAAATCCTCCTTCACGACTGCCTATTTGCCTGGAGGGGCGCAGGGAGCCAAAACTTTTGCGCTTCTCCGCAATCCGCATATTGCTAAGAATGAGGAAGTCGTGGTTTCCGCGCCGGGGTATCTTGACCGACTTCGTCAGCAATATCTTTCCGGACTTTCCGGCGTTGCGATGATCGATCCGAAATCGCTTATTGCCGAACGCCTCGGCGGTGCGGACTACGACGGCGATATGGTCAAGGTCATCACCGAGCCGGTTCTGGTCAAAAGCATACAGAAGAACTATTCGCTCAAAGGCAAGAAATATAAAGATTATTCCAACGCAAACAATCTTCCGTTATTACAAATTCCGTCCGCCACACCGCAGATCGCGGACGCGAACGACTGGAGAGCGCGGTTTGAAACCGTCAAAAGCACCTTTTCCTCGCGCGTCGGGCAGATCTCCAATGCCGCGCTTGACCGCAGTATTCTCGCATACGACGAAAACACGGACGATGACACCAAGGATCAATACCGGCAGGAGACGGAAACGCTTGCCATTCTTACCGGCCTTGAGATCGACTCGGCAAAAAGCGGTGTCAAGCCCGATCTATCGGACTATCTCGGGACGAAAAAGGTTGCGCGGAGCCGCTTCCTGTATTATAAAACCATCATGGAAGAAGCGGAAGGAAAGCGGGCGTGGTATGAGCCCTCCTTTGAGGAGCAGTTCCGGGGATTCTTTGACGGCGTGGAGTGGAACGGTGTTTCCTCCAACGTGGAAAAACTGCCGTACTACGCGCTGATGCTCAAAAAGAATACGCCTGTCGTGACCCGGAAGCCGCTGAAAGCGTCCGAGCTCTTCCGCTTCGCAGTTTTCCCCGGATGGGAGAAAGAGATCGATACAAAGACGCTTTCGACCGTTTCGGAACTGATCGAAACCTATGAATCCTGTCTCAAACGCATTCGTGTACACAAGAAAATGATGCCCGCCATGTCCAAGAAAAAGGATATCCAGCGCGTTCTCTTTATGCGGGATCAGGAGGAACAATTCGACGTTGATGTGCTTTACACGCTGTTTGTCGGGCTTTCGCCCGAGCGCGTGGCAACTGTCCGCCGGGCGATCCGAGAGGGAAAATGGGCGTTTTTACCGCCCGACGCGCGCACGGTCTTCCTTCTGAAATATCTGCCGGAGGAGAAATTTTTGCCATATTACGACCTCTTTTCGGACTTCCGGGCGGGAGGATACCGCATCCTCGGCGACCTAATCATCGACACCGACAACCGCTATCGCGCGGAGGATCACAGTAGGCTTTCGTTTGAGACCGATACGCCGGATATGACCGAACTTGTAAACGCTTTTTTGGATGCTCCCGGCGACTTCGACTACCGCGCGTCGGTCGCCCGGAGATGCCGTGAACTGCTTGAAAACCGCATAGGCGGGGCGATGGCGGTCGCTTGTGCCGTGGCACTCGGCAAACGCAAATTCCTATGGGACGTGCTTTGGGAAGAAGTCACGCCGGATATGCTTTCGAGGTGATAATGTTTTTTCTTCAAAAATCTTTTTTGATTTGACTTGACATTCTTGAATATTTCGGCTATAATATAGTCATACTATGGATTAGCCAATTATCATTTGGAGGTGTTCCGATGTATTCGATCAAACGTCATATTGAACCGATCGTGAAAAAAAGAGCGGAAAACGCCAAAGCAATTCTTCTTACAGGTCCCCGGCAGGTCGGAAAATCGACTTTATACCGTCATCTGTTCTCCGACGTCAACCAGGTCACGTTTGACGACGATTTGTTGCTCGCACAGGCAAGTGATGATGTGGGATTGTTTTTGCTGAACAATCCTTGTCCTCTGATGATCGACGAGGTTCATAATATCGTGGGCGCGGGCGATGCGGAGGGCAGCATGAATGCCGCCAATATTTTGAAG
>CALEJO010000192.1 GCA_937898155.1 uncultured Clostridia bacterium
ATGTCGCAAAAGCGCGACTGACGAAGCATTTTCCGGCAAATGAGCTTTCCGGCTTTGCCGTTCATAAAAAATCGGTGGACGCAAGAAAAAAAGACCGCATTTCTTTCGTATATTCCGTTTATGCCGAGGTTGCCCGCGAAGCGGCAGACACCGACGCGCTTCTCGCGGACGGAATCGTGCCTTCGGCGGAGCACCCGTTTTCCATTTGCTTCCGCAGCGAGCTGCTTTCGGCACGCCCCGTGATCGTCGGCTTCGGTCCGTGCGGAATGTTCTGTGCGCTTTTGCTCGCCGCGAACGGCTATCGGCCCATCGTCATCGAGCGGGGCGCCGACGTGGCGGAACGCACGGTGGACGTCGAACGCTTTTTCCGATTCGGCGTGCTGAATCCTGATTCCAACATTCAATTCGGCGCCGGCGGTGCGGGCACGTTTTCGGACGGCAAGCTCGTCACGCGCATCGGCGATCCGAAATGCGGATACGTCCTCTCCGAAATGGCGCGATTCGGGGCGCCGCGGGAGATCCTGACGAAAGCAAAGCCGCACATCGGCACCGATTATCTGAAAAAAGTCGTCGCAAACGTCGCGCTCGAAATCGAGCGGCTCGGCGGCGAGATCCATTATCACACGAAACTGACGGACATTCGCTTGATAGGCAACCGCGCGGAGGCGGTCGTCACAAATCACGGAGAAATCGCTTGTGGCGCGCTGATTCTCGCGCTCGGGCACAGCGCACGGGAGACCTTTTCGATGCTTCGCTCCCACGGCGTGCCGATGACGCCGAAGGCCTTTTCCGTCGGCGTCCGCATCGAGCATTTGCAAGCGGATATCGACCGTGCGCTTTACGGGAATTTTGCGGGAGATCCGCTTCTCCCCAAAGGGGAATACGCGCTTTCCGCGCACCAGCCGGACGGGCGCGGCGTTTATACGTTTTGTATGTGCCCGGGCGGCGAAGTCGTCGGCGCCGCGAGCGAGGCGGGCGGTGTCGTGACGAATGGCATGAGCTCCTACGCGCGCGATGGCAAAAACGCCAACAGCGCCGTCGCCGTTTCGGTTTTGCCTGCGGATTACGGCGAGGCCGTCGAGCGCGCGATCGCGTTTCAGCGCGATCTGGAAGAGCGCGCGTATCAGCTCGGAGGGCGCACCTATGAAGCGCCCTGCGAAACGGTCGGCTCTTTTCTCGGCAAAACGGGAAAAGCGGAGCCGTCGCGCGTTTTGCCGACCTATCGCGGCGGCAAAGTCAGAGTCACGTCGCTCGACGCGCTCTATCCGACGTTCGTTTCCGAAACGCTGAAATTCGGGATTTCGCAATTTGACCGCAAAATTCGCGGCTTCGCCGCTGACGACGCGGTGCTGACCGGTCCCGAAACGAGAACATCGTCCCCGATCCGCATCCCGCGTTCGGAATCCGGCGTGGCGGAAAATTTCGACAATCTTTACCCTTGCGGCGAGGGTGCCGGCTATGCGGGCGGCATCACGAGTGCCGCGGTGGACGGCATCGACTGCGCACTTGCCGTCATGGCACGCTATCAACGAGACAAAGGAGGACCTGCCGATGTTTGACAAACGGAAATGGCTTGTCAGTGAGCAGAAAAACGAGAATAGAAAACGCTTGGCAGACGCCCTCGGCGTGAGTCCGCTTTGCGCGACGCTTCTTTGCAATCGCGGCTATACCGAGCCGGAGGCGGCGCGGGCGTTCATGGAGAAATCCGAGACGTTTCTTTATAATCCGTATTTGCTGAAAGATATGGCGCCGGCGGTCGATCGCATCAAAAAAGCGCTCGAACTCGACGAAAAAATCACAATTTACGGTGATTACGACGTGGACGGCGTCACGTCCGTGTCGATCCTCTATATGTATCTGCACGATCACGGCGCCCGCGTGGCGTATTACATACCGACGCGCGAGGGCGAGGGCTACGGGCTCAGCACGGCGGCGTTCGATTCGATTGCGGAAAACGGAACGAAGCTCGTCATCACGGTCGATACGGGCATTACGGCGTTCGAGGAGATCGAATATGCCAAATCGCTCGGACTCGACGTGGTCGTCACGGATCACCACGAGTGCCGACCGGAGCTTCCGGTCTGCGAAGCGGTCGTCAATCCGAAGCGCCCCGACTGCGAATACCCGTTCAAGGAGCTTTCCGGCGTCGGTGTGGTCTTCAAAATCCTCTGCGCGCTTGAGCTCGATTTCATCAACGGCGGCGCGTATAATCTCTTCACGATCAAGGATATGTGCCGTCGGTATCTCGACCTTGTCACGATCGGCACGGTCGCCGACGTGATGCCGCTTTGCGACGAGAATCGCATCCTCGTCTATATGGGGCTTCAGCTTTTACCCGCGACGCACAACATCGGCATTCGGGCGCTGTTCCGCGCGATCGGCATCGACCTCTCGAAGAAAGTGACCGCGTCCCAGATCGGCTATACCGTGGCACCGCGTATCAACGCGGCGGGACGCATCGGAAGCGCCGAGCGTGCCGTGCAACTGTTCCTCGCGCATTCGCCGCAGGCGGCAGACGTGATCGCGGAGGAGCTTTGCGCGACCAACCGCGAACGTCAGCTGACGGAGAACGAAATCTATCAGGAGGCGGCTCTGCAAGCCGAACGCGAGGCGGACAAGAGCGTGCTTGTGCTTTCGGGCAACGCATGGCATCCGGGCGTAATCGGCATCGTCGCGTCGCGCATCACGGAACGCTACGGCAAGCCGTCGATCCTCATTTCCTTTGCGCAGATCGGGAATTTCTCCGAGCCGGGTGACTTCGGCAAGGGCTCCGCGCGGAGCGTTCCCGGCGTCAATATGGTCAAGGCGCTGACGCATTGCGAATCATATCTGCAAAAATACGGCGGGCACGAGCTTGCCGCGGGGCTTTCGCTCAAACGCGAGGACCTCGAAGCGTTCAAAGAATGTCTCAACGATTACGTTTCGACGCATCGTTGCGAAGACGGCGACGCGGACAAAACCCGCGTGGAGACGGACATCCGGTTTTCGGACATCACGATGCCGACCTACGAGGAGCTTTCCCGCCTCGAACCGTTCGGCGCGCAGAATCCCGAGCCGCTCTATCTCATTCGTGAGGTCGAGATCGAGGAGCTTGTCCTGCTCAGCATGGGCAAGCACACGCGTCTCTCGCTTCGCGAGGGCGATTTGCCGATGACGGGCATCTTCTTCACCTATAATCTGATCAAAGAGGGCTTTGCGGTCGGCGATCGCGTCGATCTGCTCTGCACGCTGAATCTCAACGAATTCCGCGGCACGCGCACGCTCCAACTCGTCGTGCGCGACATGGACTATTCGGATTCGTTTTATCGCGAGATTTGCGAGGCGGAAACTGCATTTTCCGCGCTTTGCGAGGATCGCGCCTCGGTCCACGCGGAGGACGTTCCGGCGCGGGTGGACTTCGTCGAGGTCTATCGCGCGATCCTGTCGCTGCGCAAAGACGGCGATCAGCATTTGACGGCATTGAAGCTTTCGGCGCTTCTGCCGAACATTTCGTATTTAAAAACCAGAATCATTCTCGAGGCGTTTGCCGAATGCGGCATCCTTTCCGTCACGACGGACGGTTGCCGGACGGCGGTGACGCTCCTCGACGTATCGGAAAAACAAGACGTCTTCGCGACGCCGATCATGCAAAAATTGCAAGCAAAAACGGACAAAACAGTATGAATGACGGATTTGATGAATTACTCGCGTTAATTAAGGCGAGCAACAAAAAATATAATATCGAAAAGATCACGAAAGCGTATGAATATGCGCGCGAGCTCCACGACGGGCAATTCCGCAAGAGCGGAGAAGCGTATATCTGCCATCCTGTGGCGGTCGCTACAATCGTGTTCGGACTCGGACTCGACACCGATTCCGTCTGTGCCGCGCTCCTGCACGACACGGTCGAGGACTGCTCCGACAAGGTCGATCTGCCGAAGATCCGCAAGGAATTCGGCGAGCAGGTCGAGGAGATGGTGGACGGACTCACGAAACTCGTGCAGATCCCGTTCAAC
>CALEJO010000193.1 GCA_937898155.1 uncultured Clostridia bacterium
TTCTGCTGATTGGAAGCTTACAATACAAGATAAGCTATGCAAAACCGGAGGTGCTGACATCCGCTTCGACCAAGGGACCGAGCCGCAACTGGCTGAAAATCGTCAAAACCAGCGAGGCAAAAGCGAAGATCCGCCAATGGTTCAAAAAGGAGCGCCGCGCCGAGAACATCGTCGAGGGGCGTGAGGAGATAGTCGCCGAGATGAAGCATTATCCCGGGACGTATACGGAAGAACAGTTCAATACGATCCTATCCAACGTCGCGTCGCGCGCCGGTATGGAAACCGTGGACGATCTGCTCAATATGATCGGCTACGGCGGTCTTTCCGTCAATAAGATCGCTGTGCGTCTGCGCGACGAATACGACCGCATCGTCACGCCCGCGGAAACGGAAGCGCCGATCACGGACGTTTCGCAGATTCAGACGGCGGACGCGCGGGAAACGAGCGAATACGGAAGCGTCATCGTCGATGGACAGGAGGGCTGTCAGGTCAAGATCGCCAAATGCTGCAATCCGCTTCCCGGCGACAGTATCGTCGGCTTTATCACCAAGGGCTATGGCATTTCCGTGCATAAATGCGACTGTCACAACATCATGGCGCTCACCGCGGAAAATAAAGACCGTCTCGTCAGCGTAGAGTGGCGCAAGAGCGCGATGACGCACGATCAGCAATACGAGGCAATGATGTCGATCGACGCGGAGGACCGCATTTCCATGCTTGCGGACATCAGCGTGGCGCTGGCGGATATGCGCGTTTCGATCATGCAGATCAATACGCAAAAGCGCGCGGCGAACCAAATGATCATCAATATGGGCGTTGCCTGCAAAAACCTCGACCATTTCAATAATATTCTTTCGCGGCTGAAAACCATCAAGGGCGTGCACGAGGTCAGTCGCGGTCATCTCAAATAATCGGGAGGGCATATGCGTGCTGTGATTCAACGGGTCTCCGCGTCGGGCGTGGTTTCCGACGGAGTCCCGACAGGGAAAATCGGAAAAGGGCTGACTATCCTGCTCGGCGTCCGCAAGGGCGACACGGAACAGGATGCAGAATTACTCGCGGCGAAAATCGCCAAGCTCCGCATTTTCACCGATGAAAACGACAAACTCAATCTGAGTATTCTCGATATCGGTGGGGAAGCGCTCGTCGTTTCCAACTTCACGCTCTGTGCGAACTACGCACACGGCAATCGCCCCGATTATTTCGACGCGGAAACGCCGGAGCGCGCCAACGCGCTTTACGAGTATTTTGTGTCGCTCCTGCGGCGGGAGATTCCGCACGTGGATACGGGCGTTTTCGGCGCTCATATGGCACTTACGATCGAAAATGACGGTCCCATCACGATTGTGATGGACAGCGAAATTCTGAAAAGCAAAGGGAAATAGACAGCGATACATTCAAATGGAAGTAATCAAGACAG
>CALEJO010000194.1 GCA_937898155.1 uncultured Clostridia bacterium
ACAAGATTGATGTTTTGTTCTGTGCCGGTCTTGTAAGCCACAATGCTATTGTCATACAAATCTCTAATCATTGAAAGATACAATACACCTTGACTTGTGTGAATATATGAAATATCCGTTACCCATTTTTGATTCGGCTTGTCTGCGTGAAAATCTCTGTTCAGCAAATTCGGATATTTGTGTAACGCATGACTGTAATTGCGATATTTCTTTCGCCTGACAACCGAAAGTAAATTGTATTTCTGCATTACTCGGAGTATTGTCTTTGGATTGCGGTAAACATCCTTGTTTTCAAGCCATATATGCACTCTGCGATAACCGTATGTTTGATGGCTTTCCTCCTGACATTCCCGGATGAGATCCGCCAACGGTAAATCCCGATCCGGAATTGACATACGGGATACAAAGCCGTAATATCCGCTTCGTGATACTTTGAAAAAGCGGCACATTTCACTAATGGAGTATTTATCTTTGTGACGGTAGATTACTCTGTATTTTACGCTTGTCTTCACTTCCTTTCGGTGAGCGAGAGAAAATCCCGCATTAACTCATTTTCCATTTCAAGCGACTTGATCTTGGCATCCTTGCGAGCAAGGATGTATTTCAGTTCGGCAACCTTGTCTTGCTCACTGACAACATAATCTTTCGGCGGTCTGCCTTTTCTTTTTAAGGTTTTACCCGCTGCAAGTTTTCTCTCATTAGCATTGTGTCGTTTGACTAAATTTTTAACTTGCTCTAATTCAAAGCCAAATGTTTCTGCAATTTCTCGATTGGTCAATCCTTTTTCTTTTAATTCGCAAATCTCTTTTTCATATTCTTTGATATGTCGGTAACTTCTTGACATAAAAATTCCCCCTTATGGTAGTTTCTTTTATTCTACCATAAGGGGGTCCTTTTTTCTATGTCCGTTTTTTACGGACTTGTGCACCTCGTGTCCCGGAATATTATTTTGCCATCCGACAAGGGAACCGTCGGCGGACACGGCAAATGAGACAATAACGAAAAGAATTATCACAGCAAAAAGAAGACTTGCGATTTTTTTCAGCTCAATCTCTCCTTTTCGTGTGTTTTGAAAGGACTCAGACTTTCTTTCCGCTCACGAGCGCTTCCGCGTCCTTGGCGATCATCAGTTCCTCGTTGGTCGGAATGACGAACACCTTGACTTTGGAATTCGGGGTGGAGAGCTCGACGATATTGGGCTGACGCCATGTCTTGGCGTTCAGCTCGTAGTCGATCTCGACACCGAAATATTTCATCTCGCGGCAAACGCGGTCACGAAGCTCGGGGTTGTTCTCGCCCATGCCGGCGGTGAACACGATCGCGTCCAGACCGTCCATCGCGGCGGTAAACGCGCCGATATATTTTTTGACCTGATAAGCGAGGATCGAAGCCGCGAGAAGCGCGCGCTTGTTGCCCTGCTTGATTGCTTCTTCAATGTCACGGCTGTCGGAGGAGAGACCGGAAACGCCGAGGAAGCCGCACTTCTTATTCATGAAGTTGCTCATTTCGTCGGGTGTGAAGCCCTCTTTTTTCATAATATAAGTGACGATGGCGGGGTCGATCGAGCCGCAACGCGTGCCCATTTCGATGCCGTCGAGGGGCGTAAAGCCCATCGTGGTGTCGATGCATTTGCCGCCCTTGACCGCGGAGATGGAGCCGCCGTTGCCGACGTGGCAGGTGACGATCTTGGTCTCCTCGACGGGCTTGTTCAGACGTTTCGCCATTTCGATGGAAACAAAACGGTGCGACGTGCCGTGTGCGCCGTAGCGGCGAATGTGATATTTCTCATACATCTCGTAGGGGATCGGATACATATACGCGTAATCCGGCATCGTCTGATGGAACGCGGTGTCAAAGACGAGCACCTGCGGGACATTCGGCATCACTTCGGTGCAGCCGCGGATTCCCATGAGGTGCGGACCGGTGTGCAGCGGCGCGAAGTCGCGGCAAAGTTCGAGCTTTTCGAGCACCTCGGGCGTGATGAGACAGCTCTCGAAGAAGTAAGGACCGCCGTGGACAACGCGGTGACCGACGGCTTCGATCTGGCTCATGTCCGAAATGACGCCGAGCTCGGGATCGGTCAGCGTATCGACGACGATCTTCATCGCGACGGAGTGGTTCGGCATCGGAATATTGCGGACGGTCTTTTCACCGTTTTTGCGGTGATCGATCACGCCGTCAATGCCGATGCGTTCACAAATACCCTTGGCGAGCACGTTGTCGGTGGCCGTGTCCATCAACTGATATTTCAGGGAAGAACTGCCTGCGTTTACAACAAGAACAAACATAATTTCATAATCCTCCGATTTTATAGTTGATTTTATAAAAATAATCTATTAAAATATTATACAGGATAATGTTGGCGATTTCAATAGGTATTTTTGATTCTTTTCGCTTTTTGCGAGATTTTTTGAAAAAGGTGGGCTTTATGAAAGTCGGAGCGGTCATTTGTGAGTTCAATCCGTTTCATCGGGGGCACGCGTATCTGCTGGCACGGGCAAAAGAGGCGTGCGACGCGGTCGTGTGCCTGATGAGCGGGAGCTATACCCAGCGGGGCGAAGCCGCGGTGCTGTCGAAATACGAGCGGGCGGCGACGGCGGTGGCGGGCGGCGCGGACCTTGTGCTCGAATTGCCATTTCCGTTTTGCGCGTCGAGAGCCGACCGCTTCGCGGCGGGCGGTGTCGCGCTTGCGGACGCGCTCGGTCTCGTGGATATGCTGATCTTCGGCAGTGAGTGCGGCGATCTCGATGCGCTGCGGCAGGCGGCGCGCCTCGAAGAGAGCGACGCCTTTGCGGCGGCACTCGCCGAAGCGCTTGCCGAGGGGCAGAACGTGTCGTATCGTGCCGCATGGGACGCCGCGGCTCGCCGCGCACGCGGCGACGGGGCGGGCGCGCTTGGCTCGAACGATCGGTTGGGTGTCGCGTATCTTCGGGAAATGCAAAAGGGAAGGGCGTCGTTTGCGCCCGCCACGTTCCGCCGTCAGGGCGAGGCCTTTGACGGTGCCGCGGCGTCCCCCGATGGGGAGCGCTATGCCGCCGCTTCGACGGTAAGGCGGTTGATCGAAGAGGGAAAACTCGACGAGGCGTGCGCCTGCCTGCCCGACGCGAGCGCGGACGCGCTTCGCAAAGCCGCCGATGCGGGTAGAATGGCGGACGGCAACGGATGGTTTCCGCTGATTGCGGCGTCGCTTCGCTCAAGCACGCTGACGCTGTCCGGCGACGTCCCCGATCTGACGGAGGAGCTTGCCGCGCGCATCGGGAGTGCCGCGCACGACGCGACGTCATTTGAACGGTTTCTTTCGCTTGCCGAGACGCGACGCTATTCGCGGTCGCGGATCCGCCGTGTGCTTCTCGCCGCGTTTTTCGGCGTGAAAGAAGCGGACTTTACCGCCGTGCGCTTTACGAACGTTCTTGCGGCAAACGAAACGGGGCGCGCGGTGCTGGCGCAGGCGCGAAAGACGGCGACGGCCCCGATTCTGACGAAGCCGTCCGACTATAAAGCGTTCGATGCCGACGTGTGCCGCGCCGCGGAACTGAATGCCCGCGCCGACGCGGTGTGGGAACTGCTCTGCGCATCGCCGCGGAACGGCGGCGCGATGCTCCGCGAGCGTCCCGTCATGCTCGGACGTTAAGAAATACACAAAAATCCCTTCCTTTGCATAGAATGAAAACGCAAAGGGAGGGATTTTGATGAAAAAAGGCGTATGGACGGCGCTCGTCACGCCGTTTACCGAAAACGGCGGCGTTGCGTATGACAAATTGGCGGCGCTGATCGAATTCCAAATCCGCAACGGCGCGGACGGACTCGTTTTGCTCGGCACGACGGGAGAAGCGCCGACGATCTCGGACGAAGAGACGGACGAGATCGTGCGCATCGGACTGGAAGCGGCGGGACGTGTGCCCGTCATGGTCGGGTGTGCATCCAACGATACGGCGCGGGCGGCGGCGCGGGCACGACATCTTTCGGCGTTTGACGTCGAGGCGCTTTTGGTGCTGACGCCCTATTATAACAAAGCGAACGACGACGGCGTGGCGGCACATTTTCTGACGGTCGCGGAGGCGTCGCAAAAGCCGATCGTGCTTTATCACGTGCCGCCGCGCACGGGATGCCGTCTTTCGCCGCGCGTGGTGGAGCGACTGCGCGAGCATCCGAACATCGTCGGCGTCAAGGAAGCGAGCGGGGAGATCGGGACGCTCACGGAGTTTGCCGCGCTCGCACGGGAGGATTTTTCGCTCTATTGCGGATGCGACGAGCTGACTGTTCCCGCGCTTGCGCTCGGCGCGATCGGCGTGATCTCGGTCGCCTCCAATCTCCTGCCGCGACAGATGCACGAGATGACGGAGCGCTTTTTCGCGGGCGATCTCGCCGCGGCGCGAAGCGTGCAGTTCGACCTTCTCCCACTCGCGCGCTCTTTTCCGAGGTGAATCCGATCCCGATCAAAGAGGCGATGAACGCGCTCGGCTTCGCGGTCGGCGGCTACCGGCTTCCGCTCTGCCCGATGCGGGAGGAGACGAGGACGCGGTTGCTCTTTGAGTTGGAAAGCAAAAAAGCGGACATTCCGCGCCTCGAATAAAGCAAAAAACCGACTGAAAACAGTCGGTTTTTTCGGTGTTATGAACCTTAGATCTGCTCTTTGACCTTTGCCTGCTTGCCAACGCGGTCGCGGACATAGTAGAGCTTTGCGCGGCGAACTTTACCGCGGCGAACGACTTCAACCTTGACGACGTTCGGAGAATGGATCGGGAACGTCTTTTCGACGCCGATCCCGTAGGAGATCTTTCTGACGGTGAAGGTCTCGGAAATGCCACCGTTCTTCTTTGCGATGACGGTGCCGTCAAAAAGCTGGATTCTTTCTCTGGAACCCTCTTTGATCTTGTTGGAGACGACGACGGTGTCACCAATTTCAAACTGGGGCACTTCGGTCTTCAATTGCTCGCTTGTGAAAGCCTGAATCTTATCCATGTTCGGCTCCTCCTTATATATAATATATAATCCCGGAACGTTCATACGAGCATGCAGCGGACCGCTCCGTCGCCATACCATAGCATAGCGGGAAATATTATAGCATCCCTTTTACGAAATTGCAAGGGCTTTTGCGAAAAAAATACGAAAAAACAGCGCTTTTTTGCAAAAAATCAACGGTTTCGGATCGCAAGTTGCGCGGGCGGGGTCACTTTTTTGTTCAGCGCGAGCGACAGGAGCGCGACGGCGCATTGGAAAAACGCGCAGAAAAACATGAGAATCTGCGTGGGCGCGAACGGGAAGCCGAGCAGAACGAGCGGTGCGTCTCCCATCCATTTGGCAAACGCCGTGCCGACGAGTTTACTGCCGGCGGCGGTGAGGTTGGAAAGAATGGTATAGAACGCGAAGAAGTTGGTGCGTCCCTCCTCGGGAAGATTGACGTAGGGAAGCGACGCCATAATTGCGTTGACGACCACGCCGAAGATGTGCTGTGTGAAGCGGACGATGACGTAAAGCCAGATTGTATTCGCGGTGACGAACGAAAACGCGTAATAGGTGACGGACTGCATCAGCAGGGCAAACGCGAACGCACGGAACCAATAGTGCTTCGCGATGAATTTCTTCCACATCTTCGTGAAAAAGAAGAAAAAGAGGAAATAGAGCGCGTTGATGCCGTTGACGAGCGACGTGCTGACGCCGATGTCATGCACGTAAGGATCGAGCGTCGCGTTCGGCAGATTGAGCGCGAACGTATAGGCGACGGCGATCAGGATCGTCAAAAGGAAGCGGCGATTGCGAAACGGCATCCGCACGATGTCGATCGGACGCGGTTTTTCGGCGCTTGCGTAAGGATATTCCTTCGGGACGAGCAGGATCATGCAGTCGATCAGCGCGAGCGCGAACGCCGCGAAGCGCAGAAGTGTGACGTAAAGCAGTTCATTCGGCGAGCCCTGCACGCTGTCCACGAGGACGGAAACGCCGAACGTGACGGGATAGGTGATGAGACTGCTGACACAGCTCGACGAGGTGAAATAATCGACGCGGATATCCTCGGGCAAAAAGTTCGCGTGCCACGCGGAAAAGCCGGAGGAGGTCAATGCGTTGATCGAGTTGGCGACGAGATAGACGGCGATGACGGCGGTGAGACACGATTGCTGATCCGGAATGAGACGCGGAAGCATCGTGATGCCGATGATGGAGAGGGAATAATAGACGATTCTCGCGCCGACGAGGATCGCTTTGCGCTTGCGGAAATGTTCGAGGATCCACGGCGCGAAAATATTCAGAAGATACGGCAGGGAGACGAGCGAATTGATGAGGGCGATGTCGATCGACGAAAACGAATAGCTTTCGAGGAAAATGACGAAAAACATTCCGCCGGAGAGCTGGCTGACGAGTCCCGACATCACGCCCGACGCGAGCATACAGAGCCGCCCGCGGCCGAGTTCGTCTTTCGGATTATAGACGCGGTAGACGGCGCTGTTTTTCAGTCGCGCGCCGAGACCGGCAAAGACATGCCGCATAGAAACCCTTCTTTCGCAAAGTCCTTTCGCGGGTATTTTACTTGATTGCGGGAAAAATGTCAACATCAAAAAAGAATTTTGATAAAAATCTTTTCTTTTGCAAACAATAACGAAAAAGAAAAGAGGATTTTTATGACAAAAGAAGACGTCCGCGCGATATTGGCGGACACATTTTCCGAAATGAGCGACTTCACGGTGCGCGAGGTGCCGCTTCCCGATTCGCCCGTTCTGATCGCGTATTTCAGCGGATTCAGCTCGAAAGAGCAGATCGGTCGCTTTATCGTGGCACCGCTGACGGAGGCGTCCGAGCGGGGACAGGCGTCGCTCCCGCTCGCCGCGCAGATCACAAACGCGAAGGCGGAGATGCTTGCCGATCTCGACGCGGCGAAAGAGGCGCTTCTTTGCGGGAGCGCGCTCGTCTTCCGGGACGGGGAAACGGGCTTCGGCATCGCTGTCGCCGTCAAAAACGAAGAGGGGCGCTCGTCCGAGGAGCCGGAGACGGAGACCGTCATTCGCGGTCCGCACGAGGGCTTCACGGAAAGTGCCGAAACGGGCGCGATGCTTCTGCGGCGGCGACTCCGCACAGAGAAGCTGAAACGGATCGATCTGAAAATCGGCACGCTCTCGCAAACGGAGGTCTCCGTGATGTATCTCGACGGCATCGCCAAACAAGAGGCAGTGGACGAGGTGCTTCGCCGTCTGCGCGCAATCGAGACGGACATCGTGCCGGACTCCGGCGCGATCGAGCAATTTTTGCAGGACGGACGTGTGCCGCTCTATCCGACGGTCGGCAATTCGGAGCGCCCCGACAAGGTGGCGGCGAAGCTCAGCGAGGGGCGCATCGCGATCCTCGTGGACGGCTCGCCCGTCGTTCTGACAGTGCCGTTTCTCTTTTGCGAGGCGCTGCAAGTGGCGGAGGATTACGCGAAAAGCCCGTGGTATGCGACGTTTATTCGGATTCTGCGGTTTTGCGGACTGATCCTCGCGCTCTATCTGCCCGCGTTTTTCGTGGCACTTTTCGTGCGACACCGAGAACTTTTACCGCAAAATCTCCTCGGCATGGTCGAGGATGCACGCGAATCGCTTCCGTTTTCGCTTTTCTGGGAAGTGATCGTGATTTTCCTGATTTTTGAGATCGTGCGCGAGGTCGGCTTGCGGATGCCGAAAGCCGTCGGCTCGGCGGTCGGTCTCGTCGGCTCGCTGATCCTCGGCGACAGCGCGATCGAAGCGGGGATCGCGTCCGCGCCGGTGATGATCGTGGTCGCGTTTGCCGCCGTTTGCAATTTCATCGTGCCGCCATATATGAACTCCAATGTGCTTTACCGTTTTTCGATGATCGTGATCTCGGGCGCGTTCGGGCTCGTGGGCTTTTTTGCCGCGGTGGTGCTATCGCTATTGCACATGGTGCGGAAAACCTCGTTCGGCTCGCCGTATTTTTCGCCGTTCGCGCCGATCGATCCCGCCGGAATGCGCGATTTTCTCTATATGGCACCGATTTCCGAAAAAGGGCGTGCGCCGGTCAGCGTCACGGGAAAAATCGTCCCGCGCGGACGGAAAAAGGAGGCGCGGCGATGACACGGCATCGGATCTCGCTTCCGCAGCTTTTCTTTTTGACGCTCACTTCGATCTTATCCGGCATTTTTCTCTTTGACGTGCGCGGCGCGACGGGCGTTTCGGCGGTTTTTCTCCTCTGCACGCTCTTTTTTGCGGTGGCGGCGGTCGCGTGCCGACGAGCGAGCACGGGCATCGCGGACGCGGCGTCGCTGGTTTTTCGCCATCGTGCCGGCGGCGCGCTGATTTCGGCGCTGTTTCTCTTTTGCGCGGCGGCGGATGTTTCACGCACATGGCTTTTCACATTTGCGGAGGTGCGGCGTGTGACGGCGTTTTTGCCGGCATGGGCGCTATTCGCGGCGACGTTCGCGCTCTCACTCTTCGCGGCGACGCGCGGGTTGACCGTGCTGGGACGACTTGCGGAGTTGACGCCGTTTTTGCTGGTGCCGCTCGTCGTCGTTTGCTTCTTCGGGGACGCGCGTCCGCTTCTTTTGACGGAGGTCTATCCCGCGGGACGGACGGCGCTTTGCGCGGGTTTTGCCGTGCCGTTCGGCTCGCTGTTTCTTTTGGCGGTGCAGACGACCGTGCCCGGGGACGAATGTGCGTCGGACGCGCTGGACGCGACGTTCGGGCGTTCGTCGGATCGGGGACGGACGGTTTTCCTCATCGGATCGGGTGGCGCGGCGCTTGCCTGCGCGCTGGCGCTTCTTTTGCAAACGTGTCTGACGCGCACGAATCTGCTGTTTACGCTGACGCTTTGGATGCTCGCGTTTTTGCGGCTGGCGCTACCGTTTTCGGTGTTGATCTCCTCTTTGCGGGAGCAGAAATCCGCATGGACGCGCGGCGCAACGGTGGGGGCGTTCGCGCTTGCGGGGAGCTTACTGTTTGCGCTGGCAAATGGGGTGATATGATCAACTTTTTCTTTGGCGGAAAAATATTCGCTTTTCTCGGCGGCGAGAAAAGCTCGAAAAGAGCCGCCGAGGCGGATGCCTCGGACTCCGAATGTGCGAGGGAGAGCATCAGCGCGTGCGACTCCCCGACCGTTCTCCGCTACGCT
>CALEJO010000195.1 GCA_937898155.1 uncultured Clostridia bacterium
GCTTCAAAATAGCTCTCCATACTGCCGTGGTAGTCGAGGTGATCCTGCGTCAGATTCGTGAAGATGCCGAGCGCGAAGCATAGACCGTCGAGCCGCTTTTGTGAGAGCGCGTGGGAGGATGCTTCCATCACGACGGTCCCGACACCGTTGCCCCGCATCCGCGAAAGAAGCGGATAGAGAATGTCCGGTGGCGGCGTGGTAAAGTCGGCGGGCATCGCGCGGCATCCGTCATAAGAGCCGACGGTGCCGATTCCTCCGACGGTTTGCCCGCTTGCGCGGAGGAGAGAAGAAAGGAACGTCATGACCGATGTTTTTCCGTTGGTTCCTGTCACGGCGGCGAGGCGCATCGACCGTTGCGGCTCGTCTGTCAGACGCCGCCACGCGGTCGCGTAGGCCGCCCGAACGTCGGCGACCCGGATGACCGGGACGCCGAGCCGTGCGGAAGAGGAAAAAACATTATCATGAAGAGAATCGTGAATGATGGCGGACGCGCCCGCGGAGATCGCTTCTCCGAGGTAGGAGAAGCCGCTTTCCTTGGCGCCTGTCATACAGAAGAACAGATCGCCCGGAAAGATGCGGCGGGAGTCCGAAACGGGAAATCCGACGGGAAAATCACCGACCGGCTTTTCCGCGGAGAGAATTTCGCTTTCGTGAATGAGGTCGGAAAGGAACATACGATCCTCCGTTTGGAGAAAATTCCTTTTTCCGTCCTTGCTTTTTGAAAAACCGGAGCTTTAATCGTCCGCGCCGAGATAGCGGAACGTCACCGTGATGACCGTTCCTTTGTCCGCCTCGGTGCCGCCCGAAACGGATTGCGAGATCGCGACGGCGTCGGAACTGCCGCTCGAGCCCTCGAGGTGGATGTTGAAGCCCGCGCTCGTGAGGATGCGATTGGCTTCCGACGGCGATTTGCCCAGCACGTTCGGCACAAGCGCCGTTTTCGCGGGGAGCGAGGGCTCCGTATAGAGCAGGACCTTGCCGTCGTCTTTCGACATTTTACTGCCGGAGGCAGGCACCTGCGTGATAACGCTTGTGCCGTCGCCGATGATTTCATAGGAGAGATGCGACGCGGTCAGCTTGCTGATCGCTTCGTCGAGCGACATCCCGCGGAAGTTCGGGAGGTTCAGCTCCATCGCGGCAAGCTCCGCTGCCGTATAGGTTGGCTCGAAGCCGAGATAGGGAAGAATATCGCCGAGCAGTTTGGAAACGAACGGCGCTGCCACGGTGCTACCGTAGATCGAGCCGATCGTGGGTTCATCGACGATGAGGATGCAGACGACCTGCGGATTGTCCGCCGGTGCGTAAGCGACGGTGGACGCGATGCGGGCGCCGCCCGTGCCTTTTTCCGAGGTGCCGGTTTTGGCGGCGACGGAATATCCCTTGACGCGCGCGTTCTTAGCACCGCCGTTTCCCGCTACGCCGTCCGCGAGGATCTGCGTGATGGTGGAAGCGGTTTCTTCGCTAATGACTTGCCGCACTTCGTGCGTGCCGAAGGAGGCGAGCACATTGCCGTCGTCGTCCACGATTTCCTTGACGATGTGCGGCGTGACGAGCGTGCCGCCGTTGGCGACCGCCGCGACGGCGGTGATCTGGCTGAGCGCCGTCACGTTATAACGCTGACCGAACGAATAGACCGCGAGATCGACGTTCGTCATCGTTTCTTCCTTGGCGTAGATCGGGGATGCTTCGCCGGGCAGGTCGATGCCGGTTTTGCTGTCGAGCCCGAACGCGGAGAAGTATTGGCAGTAAGTGTGGATGCCGATGCGCTCGGCGAGCTGCATCATCACGGGGTTGCAGGACTGCTGTAAGCCGCCCGCGAAGGTCAGCACACCGTGGCCGGACGTTTGATGGCATTTGATCGGACGCGACCATCCCTTGACGACGTAAGAGCCGGTGCATACGAACGTTTCCGTCAAGCTGACTCGTTTCTCTTCGAGCGCGATGGACGTCGTGAAGATTTTGGACGTCGAGCCGGGCTCGTAGGTGTCGGTCAGGCATTTGTTGTTCCAGCTCGAAAGGAGCAGTTCGGATTTATAAGATAGGTAGTCCTCCGAGTCCGCCCCGTGAAGCGCCGCATACTGTTCAAGTGCGCCGTTGTAATAGGATGGCAGGGAATAAGGGGTATTCAGATTATAGGAAGGATAGGTCGCCATGCCGTAGATTTCGCCCGTGTTGGGGTCCATCACGATGCCGCAGGCGCGGGATTTGCACCCCGATTCCACGGCGGCGTTTTCGAGATATTTTTCGAGGAAGCTCTGGATCTTGTAGTCGATCGTGGTGACGAGGTTCGCGCCGTTTTCGGCGTCGATGTAGGTCTTATAGTTATAGGGCATTTCGCCGAGCGCACCGTTGCGCGCGGAAAGAATTTTTCCGGATATGCCCGAAAGCGCTTGATTATACTGATATTCGAGCCCGTAAAGTCCGCCGTCCGCGCCGCAGAAGCCGATGACGTGGGAGGCGAGGGAATTGAACGGATAAATGCGGCTCGCGGTCTCCGCCATATAAATGGAAGAAAGATCGTTGTCGATGATGAACTGCCGCACGAGATCGGCGACATCCTCCTCGACGTTCTTTTTGATGGTGCGGTCGCGGTAATTCGTCTTTTGCGCTTCGGCGTAAACGAAATCGTAGTCCACGTCGAGAATTTCCGAGAGTCCCTGCGCGACCAGCTTGCGCTCCTCGTCGCTCTTTATGGCGTGCGGATCGATGAAAACGCGTTCCGTCGTATAGTTGGCGGCGAGCACGATGCCGTTTCGATCGGTGATTTTGCCACGGTTGGCGGTGAGCGGCATTCCGTAGATCATTTGCTCTAAAACGAGCTGCTGATAATGCGCGTGCTGCATGAGTTGCAGATAGACGAGCCGGCCGACGAGAACGGCGGCGAGAAATGTGCAGACGGAAAAGAGAATGAACGCGCGCGTGCGGGTTTCGCGCGACGCTTTGCCGAGAAGAGAGCCCGGTTTTTGCCGTTCGGAGCCGTTTGGATATGACATGAAGAAGCTCCTTTCGTGTTCGGCGTTCGCTTGCCCCGCCGATGGTTCATTATATTGCCTTTTTCGGGAAATATGTCTGTCAGTTCGTCGGATTTTCCGAAAGGATCACGGTTTCGCCGTTTTCCGCAGAGAGCCCGAGCGATTCCGCGACGGACTCGATGACGGGAAAAGGATAGAGACGATCCAGTTCGTTTTG
>CALEJO010000196.1 GCA_937898155.1 uncultured Clostridia bacterium
GCTGCTCGCCGCGGCAGATTCCCACGACCGGCAGGCGCCGCTTCACGGCCGCGTCCAGAAGCGCCCAGTCGTAGGCGTCGCGCGCATCGTCCGGCACCTGGCACTTCGGCGAGACCGCGGCCCCGTACCGCGCCGGGTTCACGTCCCCGCCGCCCGTCAGCAGCAGGCAGTCGATCCGCCCGACCGCCTCCGCGATGTGCGCGAGGTTCGTCGTATACTGCAGCGTAACCGGCACGTGTCCGGCCCGCTCGAGCGCATCCATGAAATAGCCGACGTCGGGCAGCTGCGGACGCCGACACGCGTCCGACACCCCGACCACCCAGCCGAACGCCGCGTATTCACCGTCGAGGTGAGGCGCGTCCGCGTGCATGATGAAGAACTGCGACGAGGCGGAATCGCGCGCCATCTGCTGATATTCTTCGGGGTAATAAGCGGGAACGCCGGAGCGCGCCATCGAAATCACGCCGCGCGTATGGGCGAGATTGTTTTCGACGCCGTTGGAGGCGAACTCGCCCTTGATCTTCTCCTCGGAGCCGCCCTTGCCGTTGCCGTTCGGGTCGCCGCCCTGGATCATGAAGCCCGCCATGATGCGGTGGAACGTCAGCCCGTCGTAAAAGCCCTCGTTCACGAGCTTGACGAAGTTGGCGACGGTGATCGGCGCGGTGTTCGCGTCGAGCGCGACGATGATCTTGCCGTAATCCCGCACGTCGATTTCGGCGTATTGCAGGGGCGTGGTGGGATTTTTGGGTTCATCGCCGCAGGAGACGAGCAAAAGCGCGCTCATCACCAAGAGAAGTGCCAAAGAGATCAGTTTTTTCATCGTTTATCCTTTCTTTATCCGCGGTGGATTTCCACGCGCATTTCCTCGCCCGGCTCGTCGAGCACGGTGGCGGTGAGCTTCCAGTCGGGCGAAACACCCTCGGGGAAGACGTTGAGCGAATACGATTCCGTCGCCGCGCCGCAATAGAGCGACGAGTCAAACTGCGCGGTCTTCGGATCGTCCGAATGATAGAAGAACGGGTCCTCGCACATATTTTTCTCTTTGAAGCAGGTGCCGTATTTGACGAAATTGCCGTTTTCGTCGGTGATTTCCGTGAACATATTGCGGATCAGCACCGCGTTGCCGAGGTTATGGCGTTTGCCCTCGGGGCGGTTGTGCGAAACGCATTGCGCCTTCGTGAACCATTCGCGGTTGACCGCCTCGTCGATGTGCCAGAAGATCATGCCGCCCTTGCTTTCGCCGGGCGTGAGATTGCGCTCGAAGCCCTGTTTCAGCCGGATTTCGCAGAGGAAGTATTCGTCGGGATTCGGCGTATTGATGCGCAGAACGATCGCCTTGCCGGTCGTCGTCGCGTGCAGGGTATAGACGCCGTCTTTCTCGGCGACTTCTTCATCCACCCAGCCGAGATAGATGCGCTGATACGGGTCGATATAGGCGGGCGTTTTGCCACCGCCGAGGTGATTGCCCCACGACATCAGTGAGAAGTTCAGCGGCATCGGCCAACCGAAGATCCAGTCGTTCGGACCGGTGTAGCGGGAATACATATCCTGCGCGCCGACGTTGTGCGCCAGCTCGTGCGCAGGCGTGCCGATCGAGATCGGACCGGCGCTGTTATATTCGCCGACGTTGGAGACGCGAACGACCTTGACGCCGCCGCGCATTTCGACGTCGGTGGGCTGACTCGTGCCGTGCACCATCCAGCGATGGCTCGGGATCGGACCGTTTTCGCAGACGACCTTGGAGAATTCCTCGTCCGCCTTGGTCGTCGCGCGGTCGTAGCCGGCATTGAGGATCACGATGGCAAGCTCGTCCGGTGTGATGATGCCGTCGCCGTTTTTGTCATATTTGGCGAAGTCGATATAGGGATCGCATGCGGCGACGATATCGTGGATTGCCTTTGCCGCGGCGGTTTCGTTGGTATAATCGCCGAGATGTTTGAGCGCGGAGGGATGGGGCAGGGGGACCGTGATTTCCAGCACGCCGTCCGGCGCGTTTTCGCGCTGCGGGTGGTCGATCTTCACGGGATAGAACCAAAAGCGTCCCTGTGTCATTTCCTTATAGAAATTCAGCATCGAGTCGCCTTCCTCGGAGAAGAAGCGATCGAAGCAGTCTTCGGCGTGCGTGAGCGCCCATTGCTCGCCGTAAATCGGGCTTTCCTTATCGTAAAGAAGCTCGGGATGCTTGGGATCGTAGTCGTTTTTGCCGTTTCCGTTCGTGTCGAAGCTGGCGATCACGAGCAGGAGCGGCGCGGGAGAAGTCGGTTTCATAAGAATTCCTTTCGTGGACAGTTGTCCGATGGATTCATTGTATCATAAAGCGCCCGCCGTGTCAACCGCGCGCGGGCGAGACGGTCATTTTTTCGGCTGATTGAAGGGGCAGACGCGCATACAGATGCCGCAGACGGCGCCGCGTCCGATGTCGTGGTAGGTCTTCATATGCTCGGAGCAACGGCGGGCGTCGAGGATCGTGTCGCGCGGCGCGCCGTATTCGTAAAGCGCACCCGTGATCGCGTGCGCGGGACAGGCGTCGCGGCAGATGGTGCAGTCGCCGCAAAGAGACGGCTTCACCTCGCCGGACGGAATGAGCGGCAGGTCGGTCAGCACGGTGGCGAGCCGCACCTTCGAGCCGAACTGCTCGGTCAGAAACAGCCCATTTTTGCCGATGAAGCCGAGCCCCGCCAAAACGGCGGCGGTCTTGTGTGGGAAGATGCCGCGATAGGCGTCCTTGTCGTCGTTCGTGCTTTGTGAGGCGGCGACGGGGAGCGCGGCATAGCCGTTTGCTTCAATGAAATCCACCGCGTCGAGCGCGAGCAGATCGAGCTTCGTATTCGTGATGCGATAATGCTGAAAATACATCATCGTCGGGCGTCCGTCGATCGTCTCGACGACCGTGTCGGAGAGCCGACGCACGATCGTCACGGCGTAGCGGAGCGACGGAAATGCCGCGGGCGCGCGGTCGCCGAGTGCCGAAAAGCCGACGAGTGTCGCGCCGTGCGAAACGAGCAGGGAACGCAGTTCCTCTTCAAACATCATTGCCTCCTGCGTTTTTTCTTTTATTCTATCATAAAAGCCGCAAGGATGCAACGGAAAATCATCTTTTTTCCCGCGCGGGCATAGAATAAAAGAAAACAATGCTTGGAGGGCGCTATGGAAAAATGCAGTATCAACGATCTGAAAGATAAGGAAGTCATCAATCTCTGCGACGGCAAGCGACTCGGCTATATCCACGATGTCGAGATCGACATCGGCTGCGGGACGGTGATCGCGATCGTCGTTTTGTTCGATTGCCGCGTGTTCGGCTTCGGCAAATGCGAAGAACTCGTGATCCCGTGGGATCGCATCGGGTGCTTCGGGCGCGACGCCGTGCTGGTCAACGTCGAGGCATCGCTGTATTCTTGCTTTGAAAGCGAAAAAAAGCAGGGAAAAAAGTGATTTTTTCACAAAAAAATTGAAAAAACCCTTGCATTTCCGCCGATAATGTGATAAAATAGGACGGATTCTCGGGCGATATGCCCGAAATTCAAAAAATATTAAATCCGCACACGCGGCGGCGACCGGCGGTTCCGCGAGGCAGACGGTCACGAGATACCGCCCGTGGAGGAAAAAACCAAAAGGAGAAAACCCATGTCAGTCATCTCGATCAAACAACTGCTGGAAGCAGGCGTCCACTTTGGACATCACACGAGAAGATGGAACCCGAAAATGGCGGAATACATCTTCACCGAACGCAACGGCATCTACATCATCGACCTTCAGAAAACGGTTGGCAAGATCGACGAAGCGTATGCTTTCGTCAAAGAGCTTTCCGCGCAGGGCGGCAAACTCCTCTTCGTCGGCACGAAGAAGCAGGCCGCTGACGCGATCAAGGAAGAATCCGAGCGTTGCGGAATGTATTATGTCAACACCCGTTGGCTCGGCGGTATGCTGACC
>CALEJO010000197.1 GCA_937898155.1 uncultured Clostridia bacterium
CGCACCACGGATGCGTTTCTTTTGCCGAGCTTTTCTTTTCGTAAAGAAAAGCGGGGAAAAGCCCCGCCGACGGCGGGGCTTTTCCTATTACGAAACGTTCGGATTGAATTCCACAAAGGTGACTTCGAGTTTGACTTCCTCGCAGGAATTCAGATACTCGCTCAGATTGCTTCCCGTATAGTCGATCGTCGGACGCCGCACCGTCAACGTCACGGTGTCGCCGACCTCGTATTTTGTCAGCAGACGTTGCAAATCCTCGAACGAGGAAATCTCGGTGTCGCCGAGCTTTTGCAAAATGTCATCGACCTGCATTCCGGAGGAGGCGGCGCTGCCGTTCGGATTGATCTCCGCGATTTGGAGCAGCGTATAGGTTTGCAGATACGGCCACGACTGATACGTCTTGGTCTTCACGGTCACGCCGAGACGTGCCTTGCCCGTCACATAGCCGTAGCGGTTCATATCGTTGACGCATTTCACGACGGCGTCGATCGGGATCGCGTATCCCATCGACTCGACCGAAGTCCCGCCGATCTTCGCATTGACAATGCCGATCAGCTCGCCGCGCGCGTTGAAAAGTCCGCCGCCCGAGTTGCCACTGTTGATGCCCGCGTCGGTGGACATCAGATTCATCGTCAGATTTTCCACCGTCACGTCGCACGCAAGCGCCGAAATGACGCCGTAGGTCGCGCGGATGCCGAGTCCGAGAGAATTGCCGATGGCAATCGTTTCGTCCAGCACCCAAATCTGCGCCGAAGAGCCGATCTTCGCGGGGACGCAGTCATTTTTGTTGATCTTGATGACCGAAATATCCGAGTATTCATCGCCGTAGATGAACGCGCCTTCATACTGTGTGCCGTCGGAAAGCGTGACCTTGATGGACTTCGTGTCTTTTCCGACCACGTGATAGTTCGTGATGATATAGCCGTCTTTCGTATAGATCACGCCGCTTCCGGCGCCCGCGGACGTATATTCCTGCCCGTAATAGTTCGTCGTTTCCGTCACTTCGATGATGACGACGGAGGGCAGACACGCCTGCGCCGTTTTGGCGAGCGCGCCGTGCTCGAATTCTTCCGTGCCCTGCGCGATGCCGGGTGCCGTTTCGCTGAGGTTCGATTCGATCGGGACGACCGGGGCGGCGGGTGCGGTGGTTTCGGCGGGGTTTGTCGGGGACGTGGTCTCCGCAACCGGCGTTTTCTCCGTCGTTTCCTGCGGTGCGGGACGGTTTCCGTTAAAGAAAAGATAATTTGCCCCCGCGCCTGCCAAAATCGAGACGACGAGGCAACATACGACGAGCAGCGCCACGGCGCCCGCCGTCAGGTGAAGTTCTTTTTTCTTCTTTTTCGGCGGCTCCGTCGGCGTGAACGTCGTGCGCGGCGCTCCCGTCGGCTCCTCCGCGTCCGGTGCTTCCGTTTCCGGT
>CALEJO010000198.1 GCA_937898155.1 uncultured Clostridia bacterium
GCTATATGCGCTCATGGTCGCCGGCGCGAACGATGCCGCGAACGTCCTGGCGATCGAGGTTGCCGGTAGCATTCCCGAGTTTGTCAAGCAGATGAATCGCAAAGCCGCTTCGCTCGGCGCGACGGAAACGGTCTATCTCAACGCGACGGGGCTGGACGCGCTCGGCGCGCGCACCACCGCCGAAGACGCGGCGATCATCGCCGGCTACGCATATCAGAACGCTTCGCTTATGGCGCTCTGCTCCACGCGGAGCTATACCGTCCCGGCGACGAATCTTCACGACGCCGTCACGCTTTATACGAAAAATTTTCTGCTTTCGACGCAGTATGGCTATTACGACGCGACCGCCGAGGGCATGACCGTCGGCTATACTGACAACGCGGGTTGGACGATCGTTTCGGCGCGCAACACCGGCGCGTATCCCTACGTCTGCGTTTCCATGCAGTCACAAAAAGATGACGCCGGAAAAATCGGTGCTTATCACGATGTGCGCAAGCTCCTCGCGTGGGCGAGCGACAATTTCGCCGACCGCAAGCTGCTCGACGCGTCGAAAATCATGCAGGAATTGCCCGTTCTCGGCGGCAGAGCCAATCACGTTTTGCTCGTCCCCGCGGAATCGGTCTATGCGTTTCTCGATAAAGACGCCGATCTTTCGCGCATTGAGATCACGCAGGAGCTGCAAGCCGACAAGCTGACGGCGCCGGTTGCCAAAGGGACGACCGTCGGCACGGCGCATCTGCTTCTCGACGGAAAGGAGATCGCCTCCGTCCCTCTGATCACGCGGAACGCCGTCAAAAAAAGCGGCGGCAAAAACGTGCTTCTCTTTCTCGGGCGCGTGCTTCGTTTCCCGTTTTTATGGATCGGAATCGCGATCATCGCCGCGTCCGCGGCGCTCGTATTGCACAAACGAAAGCAAAAATAAGCACCGGCAGTCATTTCTCCGATTTTGAGAAAATGCTTGCCGGTGCTTTCTTTTTTACATATTATCCGTTTGTATATTATAATTTATACAAGCGGATATTATATGTCAATGTTTTCTTTAGCGGGCAAAGAAAAAGATTGCAAAAAGAAAGCACGCTCCCCGCTTTTCTTTACGAAAAGAAAAGCGGGGAGCTTCCGGCGCTACGCGCGAAAAGTGAGTGCGCTGCCGGCGCAGAGCGTCCACTCGGCTCGAAGTCTGTGCAAGCTTTGAGCCGAGTGCACAACGCGTTTCTTTTGCCGAGCTTTTCTTTTCGCAAAGAAAAGCGGGAAAAGAAAAACCCGTGCCGAAGCACGGGTTTTCGATTCTGTTTTATGCGTTTTTATGCGTTGGTGTAGTTGTCGAAATAGCCCTGCACCAGAACGACCGGCGTTCCTTTGTCACCGGAGCCGCTCGTGAGGTCGCAAAGCGATCCGATCAGATCGGTGAGCTGACGCGGCGTCGTTCCCTGCGATGCCATATTGCCGACCAAACTGCCGTTTTTCGCGCGAATGCTGGCGGAGATCGCTTCTTTCAGCGCTTCGCCCGAAAGATCCTTATAATCATTGTCGGCGAGATATTTCAGTTTCAGTTCGTTCGGCGTGCCGATGAGTCCGTCGGTGAACGCAGGAGAAACGACCGGGTCCGCAAGCTCCCAAATCTTGCCCTTGGGATCCTTGAACGCGCCGTCGCCGTAAACCATAACCTCGACGTGCTTGCCCGTCGCTTTCAGGATGCGTGCCTGCACATCCAGCACAAGCGGCTGGCAATCGCGCGGGAACAGTTTGATCTTGTCTTCGGTCGATTTGTTCGAGCCGAGCAGACCGTATTTTTCGTTATATCCGAATTTGGTGCCGTGGCGGGACGATGTCAGAATGTCGTCCAGTCCGCAAACGACCTTCGCGCCCGCCTCTTTGAGGATACGTTTCGTGCGTGCGCGCGTGTGAATGTCGCAGGTCAAAATCGAGTCTGCATAAGGCAAAATCGCCTTTGCCTGATTGGCAAAAATGATCTCGACTTCCGCGCCGCTCTCGCGGACAAGGTTGCCGTAATACTCCACATAATCGACGCCGGTGAATTCGTGCTTGTTGACGCCGAACAGTTCGCGATAGCGTTCGAGCGTCAGCACGTCGCTATACGGGTTGACACCCGCCGCGTCGATTTTATCGAGCGAAACCAGCTCGTTGCCGACCTCGTCGGACGGATAACTGAGCATCAGAACCACCTTTTTCGCGCCCTTCGCGATGCCGCGCAAGCAGATAGCGAAACGGTTGCGGGAAAGGATCGGGAAGATCACGCCGATCGTGCCCCCTCCGAGTTTTTCACGGACGTCGTCCGCGATATCGTCCACCGTCGCGTAGTTGCCTTGGGCACGAGCGACGATTGATTCGGTAATCGAAATCACATCACGGTCGTGAAGAGCAAATCCCTCGCTCTCCGCCGCCGCCAAAACGCTGTCCGCCACGATGGCAGCCAAATCGTCGCCTTCGCGGATGATCGGGCAACGGATCCCTCTGGATACGGTTCCGACTTTGCGTTCATTCTGGTTCATAAGAAAACCCCTTCCCACGGAAAGCCGAATCGGTTTTCCGATCTTATAATAACAGAGATATTATAGTCTTTTCTCTCTTTACTGTCAAGAATTCATCGAAAAAAAACGAAAATTTTTTCATCCATTCGCGGAAAAAAGCGTCGGAAGTGGCAAAAAGCGCGAGGATAGACCGCGCAAAATTTTCGCATACTAACGAAAAAGAAAAACGAAAGGAAGCCGATCTATGAATCCAAGCATTTCCCGCGAATGTCGCATGATTCGATGCAAAGCGAATCGCCTTTGGCACCGGATGAACGAAACCAGCATCGAATGGACGTTTCGCGTCTCTCCGATGGCGCTCATTCTGATCATTGCCGCGATTTTCGTCATCACCTGCCTCGCCAAATCCATGGCGAAAATCGAGCAAAGCCGCACGATCCGTAAAGAAGCGCGCCGAATCGAAAAAGAATCCGCGTCAGTCGAATAATGTCGAAAAAGCAAGCGTTTCGCTTGCTTTTTCTTTTGTTATTCGTTTGTATATATCATTATATGCATTTGTATTATATCATTCGCTGTCAAACAGCGGCGTGGAAAAATACCGTTCCGCACCGTCGGGCAAAACCGTGACGACCGTCTTTCCGCGACCAAACTTACGCGCGAGCCGAAGTGCCGCCGTGACGTTCGTGCCGCCGCTGATTCCGCAGGCAATTCCCTCCTCCCGCGCCATCGCGCGGGCGGTGCGGAGCGCCTCCTCGTCGCTGACGGTGCAGATTTCGTCGATCAGTCCGCGATCCAGAATCGTGGGGATGATCCCGTCACCGATGCCCATTTGCCAATGCGCGCCGCTCTTCCCGCCGGAAAGGACCGCCGCGTTTTCCGGCTCGATCGCCCAGACGACGAGCGCCGGATTCGCTTCTTTCAGCGCGCGTCCGACGCCTGTCACGGTGCCGCCCGTGCCGACGCCGGCGCAAAATCCGTCGATCGGTGCGCCAACCTGCGCGAGAATCTCCGCGCCCGTATGGTGCCATTGGGCTTCCGTGTTCGCCGGATTCTCAAATTGCCGCGGCAAAAAAACATTCTTCTCTTCCCGCCTCATTTGCTCCGCCAAGCGCATACATGCACGGATGCACGCGCCGATATCGCCGTCGTCGTGCACGAGAATGACCTCCGCACCGTAATGCCGGATTAGTTTCTGCCGCTCCTCGCTGACGGAATCGGGCATTACGATCCGCACGCGATAGCCACGCACCGCACCGACAAGCGCCAGCCCGATGCCCTGATTGCCGCTCGTCGGCTCGACGATCACGGTGTTCTTTTCGATTTGTCCGCGCCGCTCGGCGTCCTCGATCATCGCAAATGCCGTGCGCGTTTTGATCGAGCCGCCGATATTCACGCCCTCCCATTTCACGAGCACCTCTGCGTCCTGCGATCCGACTAAACGATGCAGGCGGATCAGCGGCGTGCCGCCGACCGCATCCAAAACCGTATTGGAAATCATATTTTCCCCTCCTCTTTTCTTTTCGCGTGTCTCGCTTTCAGTTTACGCGCGTGTGGATAAAATGTCCGTTCTCGCTCTTGACAATCCGCGTATTCAATGCTATTCTATGAGCGAAAAGAATAAAGGAAAGTTGGATTTTTCAATGAAAACCGTCGGCAAAAAAGTTTTATGGATTTCCACCTCGGAGGAGAATCCGCGTAGCGGCGAGGGCACGTTCCTGCGCCTGCGCGATGGCGCGGTTCTGTTCGCCTATACGCACTTCTGCGGCAGCGCCCACGATCACGGCTCGGCGTTTCTCGAAGCGCGTCTGTCCCGTGACGAGGGCGAGCATTGGAGCGAGCCGTTTCTCTTTTTGGAAAAGGATCCCTCCGCGCAGAACATCATGTCTCCGTCGCTCGTGCGCCTCGCCGACGGCGATATGGGACTCGTCTATCTGCGCAAGGAAAAGCCGGAAGAAAATACGCTTTATTGCGTGCCGATCTTCCGCCGTTCCGCCGACGAGGGCAAAACGTGGTCGGCGCCCGTCATAATGCAGTCCGACAAGGCCTACGATTGCATCGTCAACGACAGCGTGATCGTTTTGCCGAGCGGCAGGTTGCTCGCCCCCGTTTCCCGTGCCGGAAACGGTCATTATCAGTATTTCGGCGGCGATTTTTGCCTTCTCATCTCCGACGATGGCGGCGCCACATGGCAAAAGACGGAGCCGGTGACAAGCCCCATGCGCGATTCCGTCGGCTTGCAGGAGCCGGGCGTTTTCGCGCACGAAAACGGTGAGCTTTGGGCTTGGTTCCGCACGGGATACGGCTATCAGTATCACTCGCACTCCGCCGACGGCGGCAAAACGTGGACCGCGCCCGTTCCGAATCTTCTCTTCTCCTCGCCCGATTCCCCGATGCGAGTCAAACGCGTCGGCGACCGCGTGATCTCCGTTTTCAATCCGAATCCCTACCGCATCTTCGACCGTTCGACGGAGTCTTGGGGGAGCGCCAAGCGGACGCCGCTGCTCTGTTCGATCAGCACGGACGACGGACGCTCCTTTGATACGACGAGCAAGGCCCTCTCGCGCGGCTTGATCGAGCCCTTTGTCGCGCAGACGTTTTTCCTCGAAGCCGATCTTGCCGACAGTTATTGCTATCCCGCCGTCATCGGCGTCGAAGACGGCTTTCTCGTCGGCTATTATCACAGCGCCGGCTCGGCTTTTTGCCTGAACTGTTCCAAAATCACCAAGGTGCGCTTGGATGAACTGCAATAAACACAGAAAGCGGAGGCGACACAGATGAACGAACCCGGTTGGCTGAAAGACGCAGTCTTTTATGAAATTTACCCGCAGTCGTTTTACGATACGAACGGTGACGGCATCGGCGATCTGGCGGGCGTTATGGAAAAGCTCGATTATGTGAGGAGTCTCGGGTGCAACGCGATCTGGCTGAATCCGTTTTACGAAAGCCCGTTCGCCGACGCGGGATACGACATCACCGACTTTTTTAAGGTCGCGCCGCGCTACGGGACGAACGACGATTTCGCTTCCCTGTGCCGCACCGCGCACGAAAAAGGGATCAAAGTCATCTGCGATCTCGTGCCGTGCCACACGTCGATCGAATGTGAAAAATTCCGCCGCTCGTCCGCGGAAGAACGGAACGAGGATTCCGATTTCTATATCTGGTGCGACGATCCCGATTCGAAATTCGACCGTCTGAACAAGCGCGATTATGCGCGGAACGACCGATACTGGTGCAGTTATTACGCGATCCAGCCCGCGATCAATTACGGCTTTGCTGAGCGGACGGAGCGTTGGCAAATGTCGCCAGACAGCGAGCCGTGCCGCCGGAACAAACGGTTTTTGCTTGACGTGATCGACTTTTGGATCGCCCTCGGGTGTGACGGCTTCCGCGTCGATATGGCGCCCTATGTCATCAAATGCGACCCCGATTTTTCGGAAAACAAGCGGTTTTGGCGCGAAATCCGCGCCCATTTCGACGAAAAATATCCCGAATGTGTGCTGTTCCCCGAATGGAGCCATCCGATCGACGCGCTCGACGCGGGCTTCCATTTCGATATGTTCCTCACGGGCGGCTCGCTCTTTCGCGGCGAAAGGCCGGAGGAGAAATATTATAACTATTTCAAAAAGGAAGGGCGCGGTGTCCTCTCCCGCTTCACCGACGACTATCTTCTGTGGCTCGAAAAGACGAGCAGCAAGGGATACGTTTCCTTCGTCTCCGGCAATCACGACACGCCGCGCATTTCGCGCGGACGCGACCGGGACGAGATCGCCGTCGTCATGGCGTTTCTCTTCACAATGCCGGGCACGCCGATCCTCTATTACGGCGACGAGATCGGGATGCGCTTTCTCGAAGGCATCGACAAGGAGGGCTCGACCGTCACCCGCGGCGGCTCGCGGACACCGATGCAATGGAAAAAAGCAAAAAAAAATTACGGCTTTTCCGCGTCGGACACGCCGTATCTCCCCGTGGACAGCACCGCCGACGCGCCATGCGTCGATCGGGAGGAAGCCGATACCCGTTCTCTGCTCCATCTTGTGCGCGGGCTGATCGCCCTGCGCCGCGCGCATCGGGCGCTGTGGGCGGACGGCACGTTCCGTTTGATCGACCGAACGCTGAACTATCCTTTCTGGTATGAGCGCACGCACGGCGACGAGACGATCCGCGTCGTCCTCAATCCCTCCGGCAAGATGTGCGAAGTCCCTGAAGACACCGCGCGCGTCCGCGTATTAGCGAGCGCCGACGTCACCGTCGGAAGCGAGAAACTGCTTCTTTCCCCCTGCTCTTACATGATTTATCAAATTCGATAAAAAGCAAAAAAGACTTGCTCCCGCAGGGGAACAAGTCTTTTTGTTATGTTTCAGAGCCGTTCATACCGCCATGCGCGTTTGTTGACCGTGAAGTTGAGATCGCCGTTCACGGCATAAACCTCGCTGACCGTCATCTCGATATGGAGCTTTTTACTTGCTTTTTTGTTTTTTTAATAACGTGTAATTATGGGGATTAATTTGTTTTTATTAATCCGTTTTGTAAAGGATTTTTCGGGACTATTGAGATAAAAAAAGACTTGTTCCTCGACGGAGTGAACAAGTCTTTTTGATTTGTTTTCGAATAAAATTTATTGCTAATTATGGGATAAATGATGGTGTTAGGTGATAATCGTTCATCATTCCCACTCGATCGTGGAAACGGGTTTTTCGGAGAGATCCCACAGCACGCGGTTTACGCCCGGAACGGTCGAAAGGATGCGGTCGCGGATGCGGCACAACACGGGGAACGGAATCTCCGGCACGGTCGCGGTGACGGCGTCCACGGTATTGACCGCACGAACGACGACCGCCCAGCCCATATAGCGCTTGCCATCCTTGATGCCGGTCGACTGGAAGTCGGGGATCGCGCAGAAATACTGCCACGGTGTCGGATTCAGCGCACCGATCTCCTCGCGGACGATCGCGTCGGCTTCCCGGAGCGCTTCGAGACGGTCGCGGGTGATCGCACCCGTGCAACGCACGCCGAGGCCGGGTCCCGGGAACGGCTGACGATAAACCATCGCGTCGGGCAGACCGAGCGTCTTGCCGACCACGCGGACTTCATCTTTATAAAGGAACTTCACGGGCTCCACCAGCTCGAATTTCAGATCCTCCGGCAGACCGCCGACGTTATGATGCGCTTTCACGCCGTCGCTTTCGAGAATGTCGGGATAGATCGTTCCCTGCGCCAAAAAGCCGATGCCCGTCAGCTTGCGCGCTTCTTCTTCAAAGACGTGAATGAACTCCGCGCCGATGATCTTGCGCTTCTTTTCCGGCTCGGAAACGCCGGCGAGCTTGTCGAGGAAGCGGTCCACCGCGTCCACATAGATCAAATTTGCTTTCATCTGATTGCGGAACACCTCGACCACCTGCTCCGGCTCGCCCTTGCGGAGCAGACCGTGGTTGACGTGAACACAAACGAGGCGGTCGCCGATCGCTTTGATCAGCAAAGCCGCGACGACGGACGAATCGACGCCGCCGGAGAGCGCAAGCAGCACTTTGCCGTCGCCGATCTGTGCGCGGAGCGCCTTGATCTGTTCGTCGATGAACGCCTGCGCGAGCGCGGTCGTCGTGATTCTTTCCATGGTTGCCGGACGTTGATTGTTTGCCATACGATACTCCCCCTCACCGTTTTCCCGAAGCATGGACTGCGCGCCGAAGCCGCTGTCATTTCGACGGAAAACGGGTTCTTTTTTTACGTTTTCATTATAGTATGATTCTTTGGAAATTGCAAGGGCTTCCCTATAAAAAATGAGATTTTTTCTCCGGAAAATTATGTTATGCTTCGACCGTTTTCACATCGTGCTTCATCATTTTGCACAAAAATCGCTCATTCGGGGGCGAATCCGCGAAAAAGCGGCTCTCTTTTGTTGACATTTAACATTTATTATGTTATAATGAACACGCAATCCGTTTTGGAGGAAAGGAGGCAGATATGCCGGAAATCCGAAGAAAAGCGATCCGGGAACTACTGGCGGAAAAGCCGTTCGTTTCGCTTGCCGAACTGCAAGCGATGTTTCCGGATGTCACGGGCATGACCATCCGGCGCGACATCAACTATCTCGAAAAAACAGGAGAGGTCATCAAGGTGCGCGGCGGCGCGAAGTCCATGAAATTCATCCGCACCTCGATGGAAGATGAATTCGGAAAGCGGCTCTCGGAAAATCCCGAAGGCAAGTCGCTGATCGCGGAAGCGGCGGCGGCACAGATCGCGGAAAGCCGCTCGATCTTTCTCGATTCGGGAACGACGGCGCTCCGGCTCGCGGCTGTGATTCCGGACAGTCCGATCGTCGTGACGACGACCAGCCCGCACGTCGCGCTCGAACTCGCCAAAAAGCAAAAGGTCATGATCAACCTCGTCGGAGGCATGATCAACCACGACAATCTCTCCGTTTCGGGGATGCAGGCACTGCGCTTCATCGACGACATCAATATCGACCTCGCGTTCATCGTTCCGTCGGGTTGTTCCCCGACCTCGGGCTTCACGTGCGGAAATTATTCCGAATGTGAACTGAAAAAACACATCGTGGAACGGGCGCGGCGCGTCATCATGCTGATGGATCACGATAAACTCGAACGTTGCCTGCCCTATACGTTTTGTCAGCCGCGGGACATTTCCGCGCTGATCACCGACAATCCGCTTCCCGAGGACTATCGCAAGTTCTTCTCCGAGGGAAACGTCCGGATCACCGAGATCCGCTGAATGAAGTCCAAAAGGTCTCTCTCCCGCACGGCGGAAAGGAGAGCGGCTTTCGCATATTCCCATCATGTTCCGCCGGGAATGGAGTTTACCTATGGCAACTGCAGTAATTATGCCAAGACAGGGACAGAGTGTGGAGAGTTGCATCATCACATCCTGGACCAAGAAAGTCGGCGACAAGGTGGCAAAGGGCGATATCCTGTTCTCCTATGAAACCGACAAATCCGCATTCGACGAAGCATCCGAAGTGGAAGGCACGATGCTCAAAGTATTCGTCGAAGAAGGCGACGAGGTTCCGTGCCTCGATGTCGTATGTATCATCGGCGCCGAGGGCGAAGATATTTCTTCCCTGCTCCCCGGCAAGACCGAGGAAGCAAAACCCGAAGCGGCTCCCGCAGAGGTCGCCGCTCCCAAAGCCGAGCCCGCTCCCGTGGTATCCACCGCGTCCGAGGCTTCCGGCGATCGACTCAAAATTTCTCCTCGCGCGAAAAATCTCGTGCTGGCGACCGACGCCGATCTTTCCAAGGTGACACCGACCGGCCCCGAGGGACGCATCATCGAGCGTGATGTCGTCCGTGCGCTGGACGCCGGCTTCACCACCACCGCCGCGAACGCCGAAGCGATGCTTCGCGGAGAAAAGGTCGAAACCGCCGCTCCCGCTGTCGAAGCGCCTGTGGCAGCACCCGCCGCGGCTCCTGTCGCCGCTTCCGCTCCCGCCGCGTCCGCGACCGGCTATACCGACGTGAAGCTCCCGCAGATCCGCAAAGTCATCGCCAAGTCGATGCACACGTCTCTCTCCGAGATGGCACAGCTCACGATGACCGCTTCGTTCGACGCGACCTCGCTCATGAACATCCGCGCCTCGCTGAAAGCGAACGGCGAAGCGATGGGCATCGGCAATATCACCGTCAACGATATGATCCTCTTCGCGGTCTCCCGCATCATCAAGAATTATAAAGACCTCAACGCAAACTTCCTCGGCGATACGATTCGCTATTTCGACGGCGTGCACCTCGGTGTCGCGGTCGATACGGAGCGCGGGCTGATGGTCCCGACGATCTTCGACGCGGACAAACTTTCCCTTGCGCAGATCGCCAAAGCGTCCAAATCGCTGATCAACGACGCCCGTGCGGGTGCCGTCAATCCCGACCTGCTCAAAGGCGCGTCCTTCACGGTCAGCAATCTCGGCCCGACGGGCATCGAGAGCTTCACTCCCGTGATCAACCCGCCGCAAACGGGCATCCTCGGCGTCTGCTCGCTGATGCAGCGCGTCAAAGAAGTGAACGGCGCGCCGGTCTTCTATCCGTGCATCCCGCTTTCGCTGACGTTCGACCACAGAGCGCTCGACGGCGCACCGGCGTCCCGTTTCCTGCACGAGCTCTGCACGTCGCTTGAACACTTCGAGCTTCTGCTCGTCAAATAAGGAGGAAATCGCTCATGTTCGATCTCATCGTTTTGGGCGGCGGTCCCGCGGGCTATAACGCGGCGGAACGCGCGGCTCACGGCGGCATGAAGGTCCTGCTCTTTGAAGGCAAGGCGCTCGGCGGCGTCTGCCTCAACGAGGGCTGCGTGCCGACGAAAACGTTGCTTTACAGCGCAAAAATCTTTGATTACACCAAGCACGGCGAGGCGTATGGCGTCAAATGCGAGGGTTCCTCCATCGACCACGGCTTCGTCGTCGATCGCAAGAACAAGGTCGTGAACACGCTCGTTTCCGGCGTCAGCGGACGTCTGAAAAAGGCGGGTGTCGAGGTCGTCCCCGCGTTCGGCACGATCACGGGACGCGACAGCGAGGGCTTCTGCGTCACCGCCGACGGCAAGGAATACAAGGGCAAAAAGCTCCTCGTCTGCACCGGCTCGAACGCCGTGGTTCCGCCGATCGACGGTCTGCGTGATTCCGTCGCCTCCGGCTTCGCCATGACCAACCGCGAGATCCTCGATATGAAAGAGCTTCCGAAGTCGCTCGTCGTCATCGGCGGCGGCGTCATCGGACTCGAAATGGTCTCCTATTTCAATTCCTGCGGCGTCAAAGTGACCGTCGTGGAGATGCTCGATCATATCGCCGGTCCCACCGACGCGGAAATCTCCAAGATCCTGCTCAAAAACTATCAGAAGAAAGGCGTCGAATTCATTCTCGGCGCGAAAGTCGTATCCGTCAAGAACGGCGCCGTCACCTATGAAAAGGACGGCAAGACCGAGAGCGTTCCCGCCGACAAGGTGCTCGTCGCCATCGGCCGCCGCGCGAACACCGCCGGCGTCGGACTCGAATCCATCGGCGTCGTCATGGATCGCGGCGCGATCGTCACCGACGAATATTGCCGCACCAGCGTGCCGGACGTTTATGCCGCGGGCGACTGCAACGGCAAAGTCATGCTGGCGCACACGGGCTACCGCGAGGGCGAAGTCGCCGTCGCCAATATGCTCGGCGGAAAAGAGAGAGTCAACTATCTCTCGATCCCCTCCGTCATCTACACCAATCCCGAGGTCGCGTCCGTCGGCGAAACCTCCGAATCCGTCAAAGCGAAAGGGCTGGATGCCACGTCCACGTCCGTCACGCTGAAATACAGCGGTCGCTATATCGCGGAAAACGAGGGCGGCGACGGCATTGTCAAGCTCATCGTGGACAACAAGCACAAAACCCTGCTCGGCGTTCACATGATCGGCAACTACGCGTCCGAGATCATCTACGGTGCCGCCATGATGGTGGAAAAACAGATGCGCGTCGATGACGTGAAGAAGCTCGTCTTCCCGCATCCGACCGTCTGCGAGGTCATCCGCGAGGCAATGTTCCTCGTCTGATTTTGAACTTTACTCCGTTCGCCGTCGGCAGCGACGCTTCGGACGTCCCAAAATAAATTCTGATCTGCCGAGAAAGTGAGCATCTTATGCCAAAGAGTCAATACGTAGACCCCAAAAAAGTTTTTGAGCCCGGTTATATTCACCTGACCGACATTCCGGTTTGCCAGTATAACCTTTCTCTCGACGAAGAGAAACGCATCTATTCCAATAGCGATTTTCTCCGCATCTATCACGATATGGCGACCATCCGCGAATTCGAGACGATGCTGAACGACATCAAGACGAAGAGCGCGTATAACGGCGTCGAATATAACAACCCCGGTCCGGCGCACCTTTCCATCGGTCAGGAAGCGTCTGCCGTCGGCGAAGCATATTGCCTCGACATCGACGACTTCACGTTCGGTTCTCACCGTAGCCATGGCGAGATCATTGCGAAAGGTCTTTCCGCGATCTATAAGCTCCCCGATAACGAACTTTATGATATCATGAAGAACTTCCTCGGCGGCTCCACGTTGAAAGCCATCGAGGGCAAGGAGGAAGAAAAAGGCAACGTGAAAAACCTTGCCGTCAACTTCCTGCTTTATGGCGCTCTGGCGGAGATTTTCGCCCGCACGACCGGCTTCAACCGCGGTCTCGGCGGCTCGATGCACGCGTTCTTCACGCCGTTCGGCATTTATCCGAACAACGCGATCGTCGGCGGCTCCGCCGGTATCGCGCTCGGCGCGGCGCTCTATAAAAAGAGCAACGACAAAAAAGGCATTGTCGTCGCGAACTGCGGCGACGGCGCCATGGGCCGCGGCCCCGTGCTGGAAGCACTCAATATGTCCTCGATGGACCAGATCACCGAGTTGTGGAACAAAAACGGCGGTCTGCCGATCCTCTTCAATATCTTCAATAACCACTATGGCATGGGCGGTCAGACCTGCGGCGAAACGATGGGCTGGAAGATGCCTGCCCGTATCGGCGCCGGTGTCAACCCCGCACAGATGCACGCAGAGCGCGTGAACGGTTATGATCCGCTCGCCGTCATCGACGCGTTTGCCCGCAAGAAAGAACTGCTCGTCCGCGGCGAAGGTCCGGCGCTTCTCGAAGTCGTCACCTACCGTGTCTCCGGTCACTCCCCGTCCGACTCGTCCACCTACCGTTCTCCCGAGGAGATCGAAGCGTGGAAGAATGCGGACCCGATCGTCGCGTATCGCGAAAAACTCATCCTCGGCGGCATCGCTTCCGCGGCAGAGCTCGACGCGATCCACGATACGATCGTCACCCGTATGACCAAGATCATCCGTCTCGCGATCGACGACAGCGTTTCTCCTCGCATGGACCTCGACGCACAGCCCGACGCCATCGAATCGCTGATGTTCTCCGACGAGAAGAAGCCGAACCTCGACGAGGGTCGCGCTCCCGAGATGCTGATGCCCAAGAACGAAGTGCCGCGTGTCAAAGACATCGCCGGCAAGAGCCGCACCGCGTTCGACGAGACCGGCAAAGAAGTCTCCAAGATGAAACGCTACAACATCTGCGACGGTCTGTTTGAGCCGATCATCGACAAGCTCTATGAAGACCCGACGCTCATCATCTACGGCGAAGACAACCGTGACTGGGGCGGCGCGTTCGGCGTCTACAAGAAGATGACCGAAGCGACTCCGTATCACCGCTTCTTCAACGCTCCGATTTCCGAATCCGCCATCGTCGGCTCCGCCGTCGGCTACGCTATGTGCGGTGGCCGCGCGATCGTCGAGCTGATGTACGCCGACTTCATCGGCTGCGCCGGCGACGAAATCTTCAACCAGGTCGCAAAATGGCAGGCAATGAGCGCGGATATTCTGAAAATGCCGATCATCGTCCGTGTGTCCGTCGGTTCCAAATACGGCGCACAGCACAGCCAAGACTGGACGGCGCTCACCGCGCACATCCCGGGTCTGAAAGTTGTCTTCCCGTCCACGCCTTACGACGCGAAGGGCCTGATGACCGCCGCGCTGAACGGCACCGATCCCGTGATCTTCTTCGAGAGCCAGCGTATTTACGATAAGGGCGAAGAATTCCACGAGGGCGGCGTTCCGGAAGGCACTTACGAGATCCGCATCGGTGAGCCCGATGTGAAGAAAGTCGGCAAGGACGTGACCATCCTCACGATCGGCGCGGTGCTCTACCGTGCACTCGCCGCGGCGAAAGAGCTGGAAGAAAAATACGGCATTTCCGCCGAAGTCATCGACTCCCGTTCGATCGTTCCGTTCGACTATGAGAAGGTGCTCGAATCCGTGAAGAAGACCGGCAAGATCGTCATCGTCGGCGATGCGTGCGAACGCGGCTCCGTCATGCGCGATATGGCGTCCAACATCACGGAAATGGCGTTCGACTATCTCGACGCACCGCCTGTCGTCTGCGCTTCTCGCAACTGGATCACGCCCTGCAAGGAGCTGGAACACCACTTCTTCCCGCAGGCGGATACCATCATCGACGCGATCCACGAAAAGATCATGCCGATCCCGGGTTATACGCCCACGCACAACTTCACGACCATCGAAAAACTGCGCCGTTCCAAAGAAGGCGTCTGAGTTTCAAACCGCAAAAAGGCGGAGCCGCTCGGCTCCGCCTTTTCTTTTTGATTCAGTTTTTTGTTTTCTTCCGAAACAGTGCCGCGAGCGCCGTCCACAGCAGCGCGCCGCACAGTGCGCCTGCGGTGTCAAGCAGAACGTCCGTCACCTGCCCGCTCCTGCCCGGCACGAAAAGCTGATGCACTTCGTCCGAGACCGCGTAAAGCGCCGAAACGCCGACCGCCGCCCAAAAGCCGACGGCGCGCCGAACCTCGAATGTGCGGATCAGCCACAGCCACGAAAAGCCGAGAACTAGATATTCGCTGAAATGCGCGAGCTTCCGGATGAACGGCTCGATTCGATCGACCCGTTCGGGCGTCACGCTGTCTCTGCCGCAAAAAATCCGCAAAATGATTTCGCAGATTTTCGTGCTCAAACCGCCCGATTCCGTCGCGTTTTGCGCGGAAAACGAAAAGATCGAAAGTGAAAGCGCCACGATGATTCCGAGCAAAATCGCGCGAAGGATCCATTTTTTCATTCGCATCCCCCTCGAAAAATATTACTTTGTCATTTTATCATAAAAGCACGGCTTCTGTCAATCGTTTTTTGCCGCAGGCGAGCGCTTTTTCTCCCGTCGCATATGCTGAAAGCAGGACGGACTTCCGTCACTGATGAAAAGGAGAAACAGAACGTGTTATATTCCAAAAATACCGCGCACCGCCCGTTCGATTACCCATCGCGGATGAGCACGCGCCAAACGCAGCCCGTCGGCGAGCTCGGATATCAGCCGACCGTCGCGCCCGTCACGCCGGATTGTCCCGGCAGTGAAATCTCGACACAGCCGCTCAGTCTCGCCATGGCGTATGTGCCGTATCAATCGTTCGGCACCGTCAATGAACCGGAGCAGGCGCTCCGTGCCGGCTCCCTCTTCCCCGCTCTCGAAAAGCCCTTCTTCGGGCAAAGGAGGCGCACATGAACGAAAGACAGCGTCTTCTCCGCCGCATCCAGGCAGAGGACTTCGCGGTTTATGAAACCGTGCTTTATCTCGACGGTCATCCGACCGACCGCGAGGCGCTCGCCTATTACGATAAGCACCGCGCGATCGCGCAGGGGCTCCGCGACGAATACGAGGGCAAATTCGGTCCTCTGACGATCTACGCGAACAACGACAGAAACGACTGGCATTGGATCGATATGCCGTGGCCATGGGAAAAGGAGGCAAACTGAGATGTGGGCATATGAAAAGAAACTGCAATACCCCGTCAAAATTCAAACGCCGAATCCGCTTTACGCAAAGATCATCGTCAGTCAGCTCGGCGGGCCCGACGGGGAGATGGGCGCCGCGACGCGCTATCTGAATCAGCGCTATACGATGCCCTACGGCGAGGTCATCGGGATGCTGACCGACGTCGGCACGGAGGAGCTCGCGCATCAGGAGATCATCGCCGCGATTCTGTATCAGCTCACCAAAGGACTCACACCGGAACAAATCAAGGCATCGGGGTTTGAAAGTTATTTCGTCGATCACACGACGGGCATCTATCCCGTCTCGTCGGCAGGCGTGCCGTTCACCGCGGCATACGTCGGCGTCAAGGGCGACGTGATCGCCGATCTGAACGAAGACCTCGCCGCCGAGCAAAAGGCGCGCGTCACCTACGACAATATCCTGCGGCTCGTCGATGATCCCGACGTGCTGGACCCGATCCGCTATCTGCGCCAGCGCGAGATCACGCATTACCAGCGCTTCGGCGACGCGCTCCGTATCGCGCAGGACAATATGGATTACAAAAATTTTTACGCCTATAACCCCGAGATCGACTGAATGAAAAAAGCACGCTTCGGCGTGCTTTTTTTATTTTTCGCATGATTTTTTCAAAACCACTTGAAAAAGCGGAAAACATATGTTATACCGGATAAAATTAGGAAAGGCGGCTTGGTCTTGACAGCATAGCGGAGAAAAATGCTACAATGGTTTGAGAAGGCGTAATAATGATGAGATTTCATCTACGGCTTTCGACTCGGTATACAGCTTGCCGCAGAATCATTGCAGGGCGAAAAAACTATAGATAAGATCGACAACTTGCTTCTGAAAGTGCCGGATGTGTACGGAAAACAGAAATAACGTCATGAAATAATCTATCCCAAATCACTGTTGCAAATGCAAGTGATTTGGGATTTTTTCTCGAAGTGATTGAAAAATTCGAAAAGTCATGATATAGTATAATCGGAGTAGTGTAAAATCCCGTTTTGTCGGAATCATAAAAATCGGAAAATAATACGGAGGTATTGGAGATGAAAAAACAGTTGCAAAGCACAGTGACGAGTGAAAGAAACAAAAACGGATTTTTCAAGGCTTTGTGGACAGAGGCACAGAATCTTTTGAAAAACCCCAAAAAACTGATTCCAACCTTTGTGCTGTGCGGGGTTTGGCTCGTGTTCTCGCTGATGTCGGGCTTCGGAGTCAACCGTCCCTTCTTTCGCT
>CALEJO010000199.1 GCA_937898155.1 uncultured Clostridia bacterium
AGTGATTTCAAATCCATTCTTAAGTTCTTTCATTGTAGTATCCTCTCATTTTTGTTTTGAAAAGTAACTACAATTCCTTCGCATCCATACCAAAATTGCTTTTATGCGCGCGAAAGGGCACCTGCTTTATCGCAGGTGCCCTTCTGGGCAGGCTTTTTTCTTGTTCTTATCGGATCTTGTACCGCAGCCGCAGGTTGTCCGCGATCATCGCAATGAACTCGGAGTTGGTCGGCTTGCCGCGGCGGAATCTTTGCCCTGTTTTTGTTTGTTGTTCTCCATACTCTCTTGGTAAAGCCGTTCCATTTCGTCCGGGTCCGGGATGTGGACAAGCCCCACACCGCGATAGTAGATGTCGAGTTCTTGGTGGCGGCGCTTGTCCTTTCGGTAAGGTTCATGCACCACGACCTTGGAAATGAACTGATGCACGAGTTCCGGCGTGAGTTCCTGTACGTCCGTGACCGCCTTGACCTGCGCGATGAACTTTTCAAGTCCGTCCGTTTCCTCTTTGCCTTTGGCGAGGTCTGCTTTCAGCGCTTCGGCCAATTGCTTTTTCTCGGCTTGTTCGGTTTCATAGGACTTGCTCATCTGTTCATATCGCTCATTCGACAGTTTCCCGGAAACATTGTCCTCGTAGGTGCGGATAAAGAGATTGTCAAGTTCTTTGATCCTCTTTTCGGTCAGTTCCAGTTCGCGGCGCTTGCGGGCAAGCTCCTTTCGGCTGTCGTCAATGGATTTTTCCTGCATCTGTCTGACGAAGATGACCTCAAACAGTTTGACGTAGGAAAACACCCGGCGCATACTTTCAAGGACAGCCTGCTGCACAAAGACATCTCTTATGAAATGCCCTGTGCAAGTGCCTTTCGTCTTTCTCGCACTGGAGCAGGTAAACCAATTTTGCTCCGGCTTGAAATCCTTTGCCGTACAGAAATACATCTTGGCACCGCAGTCGGCACAATACAGAAGCCCCGAAAACATACTTTGCTTTCCCTCGCGGGTCGGTCTGCGTTTGTGGGAACGGAGTTCCTGCACAACGGCGAACGTATGCCGGTCGATGATCGCCGGATGGGTGTTCTCAAAGATCGCCCATTCTTCCTCCGGGATATGCACCTTGGTATGATTCTTGAAAGATACCGTAGTGCTTCGGAAGTTGACCGTATCGCCGACGTATTCCCGGTGTTCGAGCATATCCGCCACGCAGGTTTGCACCCACTTGCCGGGGACTTTCGGAAGATTGCCGCCGTCCCGCCCTTGCGATTTCCAGTATTCCGTAGGAGTCGGGATATGCTCGGCAGTCAGTTTGCCCGCGATCTGCGTGGGACCGTAGCCGTCCATGCAAAGGGTAAAGATTCTCCGTACCACTTCCGCCGCCGGCTCGTCGATGATCCATTTGTCCTTATCGTTCGGATCTTTCATATAGCCGTATGGCGGGTTGGTCGTCAGGTGCTTGCCGGATTTTCCTTTGTTCTTGAATACCGCGCGTACCTTGTCACTGGTATTTTCCGCGTGCCACTCGTTGAACAAGTCCTGCATCGGGACGATCTTGCTGATCCCCTTGGCGGTGTCAATGTTATCCATAATGGCGATGTAGCGGACTTTCAGACGGACAAATTCTTCTTCGAGCAGTTGACCGACGATGAGGCGGTTTCTTCCGAGACGGGAATGATCCTTGACGATGATGGTGCGGACTTTGCCTTGCTCGGCAAGCTCCATCAGTTCCATAAAGCCGGGGCGGGTGAAGCTGACACCGGAGTATCCGTCGTCCACGAAGACGCGGGGATTGGTAAAGCCGTTTTCTTTTGCGTACTTTTCGAGTATGGATTTTTGATTGGTAATGGAATTGCTCTCTCCTGCAAGGTCGTCTTCACTGGACAACCGGCAGTAAAGAGCGTCTATTCTCGTATCCGACATATTGTGATTCATTTTGGTTTTTTACTTTCTCCTTTCGTTTGGTTTGGTCGGATGCGATAGGAATTGTGGTTTTCTTTTTTATCACATCTGTGTTTCGATCACGCGGTTGACCATCGTCACAATATCTTCGCCCGCGTGTTCATTGAATTTGGAATTGACGTGGAGCACGGTGCTTCCGAGGTCAAGATCAAAGTCGAGCGCGCGGGGATATGCCCACGCTTCAAACACTTTCTTTCTCTCCTCCGGGGAGAGGCGCGACAAATCCTGCTCCCGTTCTCTAATATCGGTGAGGATCATGTCGATCTGCTCACCCTCTGCCGGGGTACATTCCAAAATATATTTTGTTCCGGGTTCGTTCGGTTTCAGATTTTCCACCGCCTGCCCAATGGACATAAGTCCTTGCTTGTTGCTGAGCGCATCGACGGCTCTCCCCAACAAGCGCTTTATTTTTTCAAACATAAATTCTCCTTTCCTCGGGGTTCAAGGGGACTCCCTTTGCAAGCCGAATCGTGTGAGCACCGTCCGGTGAGCACCACGATTCAGTGCTTGCTGAGTTTGTGCGACAATCGCAAAATGCTTTTGAATATTCAAAAGCAGTGCTTGCACAGACCGACAGACAATCTCAAAATATTGCCTTTGGATGTCCAAAGGCGATGCTTGCTAAGACTGAAAGACATCATTTTGAGGACGAGTGACGGACAATTTACCTGCCGAGTTTCTTGATGACTTGCGTGGCAACGCCTTGAATCTGCACGTCCTTTTCGATTCGGTCGGGATAGTTTTCGTTCTCCGCGTGGAGCAGATACGCGTTCTGTTCCGGCAGGAAAGTGACGGTTTTGAGAAGTGTTTCCCGTCCGTTCACGAGGCAAACGGCATAGTCTCCGTCCCTGCAAGTATTCTGCTGACGGACGATCACAAGGTCGCCGTCCTCCACGCCGATGCCGATCATCGAGTCACCTTTCGCGGTGAGAATGAAGAACTGTCCCTCACCGACGATGGCAGTCGGAAGCGGAATCATTTCACTTTTATCGACGTTCGGCT
>CALEJO010000200.1 GCA_937898155.1 uncultured Clostridia bacterium
TTTCGCAATTAAAGTTATCTCTTCGTCTTCGTATTTTTTGCCTATTTCGTCGTAAATATTTTTAATTTGAGAAGCAATTTCGCTTGTTGGTATCAACTTGAAATCGAAACGCATACATCTCGATAAAATAGTCGACGGCAATTTATGTACTTCGGTCGTCGCCAAAATAAACACGACGTGTTCGGGCGGCTCTTCGAGCGTTTTCAATAGCGCGTTGAACGCCGAGATCGAAAGCATATGCACTTCGTCGATGATATAGACGCGATATTTCAGATCGGCAGGCGTATAGATGATGCCGTCGCGCAGGTCGCGGATATTGTCCACGCCGTTGTTGGACGCGGCGTCCATTTCGATGACATCCGTCGTCGTGCCGGCGTCGATCGCGCGGCAGGCGTTGCAAACGCCGCACGGATTCCCGTTCTCGGGGTGATCGCAATTTGCCCCCTTGGCAACGATTTTCGCACAGGTGGTCTTTCCCGTTCCGCGCGGTCCGCAGAAGAGATACGCGTGTGAAATTTTGCCGCCCGACACCTCGCTTTTGAGAATCGAGGTGATATGCTCCTGCCCAACCACGTCGTCAAAGACGGACGGGCGCCATTTGCGATAAAGTGCCTGATACACGGGACCGCCTCCGATCAAGAAAAATGCGAGATACAAAATCAGACCATACACCCGAACATCGAAACGCTCTTCCGCGCGCCGCCGCAGTCCTCTCTCTGAGCAGGCGACCTCGTGGCACATCCGCAAAACTGTTTAATGCTGCTCGGTTCCCCGCCTGACATGATTCACAGCCGCGAATTGCACGAGACCCACTCTTCCTCAAAAGGGTGATGCGGTGCAGACCACACAAGACCATCCCTCAAATCGGGAAACCACCCCTGCTGTAGCGGATTGCAGGTATAGGGCACCGCTGACTCCCCGGCCGGTATGGTCTGATCTCATATCTCGCTTTGTTCATTATAGCAAATTTCCGCCTTGATTGCAATACTTTTTCTAAAATTGAACTCGGATATTTTTCGCAAAATTTTCGAAAAAACGCGGATGGGAATTGACAGAAACATAAAAAAGATGTTATAATAATTCAAATTATACTCTCGGCGCGGACAAGCCGTTTGTCTCCGTCGGAAAGGCGTGCCATGAAAAAGATTCTATCTCTCATTCTCGTTTTCTCCCTTTTGCTTTTGCTCGTTTCCTGCGGAAAAGAGCCGGACGGCATCCCGGACGGAATGAAGCCGATCGAAAACGAAAACGTTTCCTATACGATGTTCATTCCCGAAGACTGGATCGAAGACCTCTCGATCGGGATCACGTCGGCGAAAACCAGCGATAACAGCAACGTCTCCATGCAGATGATGACGCCGAGCGGCAGTTATGCCTCCGCGGATGCGTATTTCCGCACCGATTATTTTCCGAAGCTCGAATCCACGTTCAAATCGGTCGTTTTGCTCGAAGAGGAATGCAGCATCACGAATCAGACGTTCGGCGCGGACGGGCTCGGCGCGGTCAA
>CALEJO010000201.1 GCA_937898155.1 uncultured Clostridia bacterium
AGCCGGTCGCGGGGACTTTGATTTTTTTGCATTTTTCGGGATTTTTGTATTTTTCGGTGGGCACGCGCGTCGCATCGACGATCTTTTGCCCCTTTTTCAGCGTGAAGAGCGTGACGCCGGACGCGGTGCGCGTCGCTTTTTCGGGAACGAGCTTGGAAGAGAGCAGGATCGCTTTACCCGCGTCGTTCACCATGAGAAATTCAAACGGCGCGTCCTCGTAGAACGCCGCGACGAGCGGCGACGCGTCCGAATACGCGTTGACGAGCTTGCGGCGCGAGGACTTTGTCTCATAGCACGAGAGCGGGACCTTCACGCCCTTGCCGTTTTCAAAAAGGAAGACGAGATTATGCTTTTTCTCATAACCGCGGATCGGCTTCATCGCGACGACGCGTTCGCCGTCCTCGAAGCCGAGCTTCGCAGGGACGTAATCGCCGAGCTGAGATGCCTTTTTGGCATCGAACTCGGAGGCGCGCGCCTTGTAAATTTTCTGCTTGTCGCCGACGAAGAGAAGCTCACTGAGGTTTTCGCCGTCCTCGAACTGCACGACCTCGTCACCGATTTTCAGCGCCTGCTCGTCACTGCCGCGCAGAGATTGCAACGTGATCTTTTTGAAATAGCCCTCGCGCGTCAGGAGAAATTTAGCGTTGTAATTTTCGATATGATCGTTTTCGTTGTATTCCTCGACCGAATCCTCGAAGATGAGCTTCGTTTTGCGCGGAAGCGCGTATTTGACTTTGATCTCTTCGAGCTGCTTGACGATGAGCGCTTTCAGCTTGCGTTCGGATTCGATGAGCGCTTTCAGCTCGGCGATCTCCTTTTGCAGCGATTCGATCTCCTTGATACGTTCGAGGATATATTCGCGGTTGAGGTGGCGGAGCTTGATCTCCGCGATATATTCCGCCTGCACCTCGTCGATGCCGAAGCCGATCATCAGGTTGGGCACGACCATATCCTCGCGCGGCGTTTCGCGCACGATTTTGATCGCTTTGTCGATGTCGAGCAGGATTTCGCCGAGACCGAGAAGCAGATGGAGTTTTTCGCATTTTTTGCCGAGGTCGAACGTCGCTTCGCGCTTGACGCATCCGACGCGGAAGCGGATCCATTCATTTAGGATCTCGCGCACGCCCATCGTGCGCGGCGTGCCGTCGATCAGCACGTTGAAGTTGCACCCGAAATTGTCTTGCAGGGGCGTTTTTTTATAGAGCTTGGCCATCAGCTTGTCGGGGTCGATGCCGCGGCGCAGGTCGAGCGTGAGCTTGAAGCCCGAAAGGTCGATCTCATTGCGCGCGTCCGTCACCTCTTTGAGCGAGCCGTCCTTGATCATATCGGTGATCTTTTTGAGGATCAGTTCGATCGTCGTGGAGTAAGGGATTTCGAGGATTTCGATGCAGTTCGCGTCCTTGTCATAGCGGTAATGCGCGCGGAGCGTGATCGGACCCTCGCCGCTTTCGTAGATGGCGCGCATCTGATCGCGGTTATAGAGAACGCCGGCACCTCCCGGAAAATCGGGCGCCTTGATGATGTCGAGCAGGTCGTCGGTTGTGGTATCCTTGTTTTTCAGCAGGGCGATCGTGCCGTCGCAGATTTCGCCGAGGTTGAACGAGCAGATGCGGCTCGCCATGCCGACGGCGATGCCCATATTGGGCGAGACCAGCACGTTCGGGAACGACGTCGGCAAAAGCGTCGGTTCGAGCATTGTCGAATCGTAGTTATCTTTCATATCGACGGCATCCTTGTCGATGCCGCGGAAAATCTCGGCGCAGAACGGATCGAGCTTGACCTCGGTATAACGCGAGGCGGCATACGCCATATCACTGCTATACTGCTTGCCGAAGTTTCCTTTGGAATCGATGAACGGGTGCAGGAGCGCTTCGTTGCCGCGCGTCAGACGCACCATCGTTTCATAGATCGCGGCGTCGCCGTGCGGGTTGAGCTTCATCGTCGCGCCGACGACGTTCGTGCTTTTCGTTCTGCCGCCCGTGAGCAGTCCCATTTTATACATCATATAGAGCAGTTTCCGGTGCGAGGGCTTGAAGCCGTCGATCTCGGGGATCGCGCGCGACACGATGACGCTCATGACGTAGGGCATATAGTTTTTCTCGATGGTTTCGGTGATCGGCTGGTTCTCGACGGGAGCCGGCGGCAATTCTTCCGCAATCGCGACTTTTTTCTTCTTTGCCATGGTCGTCCCTCCTTATATGTCCGCGTCGGCGAGGTATTCCTTGCCGTGTTTTGCAATGAAGTCCTTGCGCTCGTCGAGATCGTCGCCGAGCAGTGTTTCAAAGATATACGCCGTTCTCGCGGCATCTGCTTCGCTGACGCGGATCAGCCGGCGCGTCGCGGGATTCATCGTGGTTTGCCACATCATCTCCGGCTCGTTTTCGCCGAGACCTTTGGAGCGCTGGATCGTGGATTTTTTGCCCTCGAGCTTGGCGAGGATTTCGGCTTTCTCCGGCTCGTTATAGGCGAAATACGTCTCGTCCTTGCAGGTGATCTCGAAGAGCGGGGACTCCGCGATGAAGATTTTTCCCTCCTTGATGAGTGTCGGGAGCAAACGGTAAAAGAGCGTCAGAAGCAACGTGCGGATCTGGAAGCCGTCTTCGTCGGCATCGGTGCAGATGATGATCTTGCTCCATTTGAGCTGGGCGAGGTCAAAGGTATTGTCCGACGCTTTCGTTTTCCCCTTGATCTCGGCACCGCACCCGATCACTTTCAGAAGATCGACGATGATCTCGCTTTTGAAAATGCGGTCGTAGCCCGCTTTCAGACAATTCAGTGTCTTGCCGCGGACGGGAATGATCGCCTGAAATTCCGCGTTGCGCCCCTGGATGCAGGAGCCCATAGCGGAATCGCCCTCGACGATATAGACCTCGCGTTTTTCGGGGTCCTTCGAGCGGCAGGTGACGAATTTTTCGACGCGGTCGGCGACGCTCGCCGACGTCGCGAGCTTCTTTTTGAGGTTCAGACGCGTGCTTTCCGCGTTTTCGCGGCTGCGCTTATTGACGAGAACTTGACTTGCGATTTTGTCCGCGTCGTTCGGATTTTCGAGGAAATAGGTTTCGAGTTGCTGTTTGAGATAGGACGTCAGCGCATCGGCGATGAACTCATTGGAGATCGCTTTTTTCGTCTGATTTTCGTAAGAGGTCTCCGTGGAAGAGCTGTTGATGATCAGCACGAGGCAGTCCTCGATGTCGCCGAACGTGATCTTGCTTTCGTTTTTCGTGTATTTGCCGGCGTTTTTGATATATTTGTCGATCGCGTAGGTGAACGCGTTGCGCGTCGCCTTGTCGGGCGAGCCGCCGTGTTCGAGAAAACTGGAGTTATGATAATATTCGATGAGATTGACGGTGTTGGAGAAGCAGAACGCGATCTCCGCTTTGAAGCTGTATTCCGGCTTGTCGGCGCGGTCGCGTCCGCGCGCCTCGGTCTTCCAAAGGACGGGCGCGGTCATCGAGGCGTCGCCGACCGTGCGGACGATCTGATCCTCGATGCCGTTTTCGCAGAAATATTCCTTTTCGTCGAAGGTGCCGTCTTCGTTCTGCCAGCGGAACAGGAAGCGGAGCTTTGCGTTGACGACCGACTGCTTATCGAGCATCGTCTCGAAGTATTCGCGCGGCATCGCGGTATCGGTGAAGACTTCGAGGTCGGGCTTCCACGTGACGACGGTGCCGGTGCGCCGGTCGGAGCGGGAAACGAGGGGCGTGCGGAGGAGCTCGCCGTCCGGCTCACCCTTTTTGAAGTTCATTTCGAGCATCTCGGTGCCGCGATAGGACTGCACCTTCATATATTCCGAGCTATACTGCGTCGCGGCGGCGCCGAGACCGTTCAGCCCGAGGGAATATTTATAATGCGCTTCTTCGCTGTCATTATTGTTATATTTACTGCCAGCGTAAAGCTCGCAATAGACGAGCTCCCAGTTATATTTTCCTTCGTTTTCGTTATAGTCGAGCGGGACGCCGCGACCGAAGTCCTCGACGCGGACGGAGCCGTCCGAAAAGACGGTCAGAATGATCTTGTCGCCGTAGCCCTCGCGCGCTTCGTCCACGGAGTTGGACAGGATCTCGAAGACCGAATGTTCGCATCCCTCGAGCCCGTCGGAGCCGAAAATGACCGCCGGACGCGTGCGGACACGCGCGGCGCCTTTCAGCATGGTGATACTATTGTCGTCGTAGATTGTTTTGTTCGTCGCCATTTTGTTCTCCGTTCCGTTTTCTTCGGAAATTTGTGCCCGCAGGTTGATTTCGCGGGAATTGTCTGCTATAATGATAACAGAATTTCCTAACTTATTCACCAGTATACCATAGAAAGATTAGAGAATCAAGAGGATTTTTCGGAAAGGCGAGCGAATGAGAGCGTTTTTTGAGGAAGAAAAGATTTTTTGCTTTGGCGTGATCCCGTTCGATCCCGCCGAGTGCCGCCGCCCCGATTTCATCACGAGATATGGCGTGGCGGTCGAAGAGATCCGCTCCGTCGTGCCGTTTCTGATCCCGTATTACGTCGAGGACGGCGCGGGCAATATTTCGCTTTACGCCCGTTCGTGCGACTATCACGCCTACGTCGAGGGGCTGTTTGCGCGGCTTCTGCCGAAGCTCGAACGCAAGTTCGGCGGGCGCTTTCTCGGCTACGCGGACAAGTCCCCGATCCTTGAAAACCGCGCGGCTTCACGCGCGGGACTCGGCAGGATCGGCGACAATTTCATGCTGATCAACGATACCTACGGCACGTTCGTCTTCATCGGCGAGATTCTATCGACCGTCGCGCCCGAAACGCTCGGCTACGACGGCAGACCGCTTGCGGAGAGTGTTTGCCCGCACTGCGGCGCGTGCAAACGCGCGTGTCCGATGGTTTCCGAGGGGGAGGCGGAATGTCTCTCCGCACTGACGCAGAAAAAGGGGACGCTCACGCCGGAGGAAACGGATTATTTGCGCCGTCACGGCTCGGCGTGGGGATGCGACCTCTGTCAGCTCGCGTGTCCGTTCAACGCCAAGGTGTTGGCGGAGGGCATCGAGACGCCGATCCCGTTTTTTCATGAGAACCGAATCTCCGTTCTGACCAAAGAGCTTCTCGCCGACATGGACGACGAGACGTTCCGCCGCCGCGCGGAGAAGGGCTTTCGCAACCTGCTCTGCCTGTTCCGTCCCGACGGGACGGCGACGTGTGCGCATGCGTATCCGTTCTCGGTGACGATGCTGAAGGCGGACGG
>CALEJO010000202.1 GCA_937898155.1 uncultured Clostridia bacterium
GCCGCACATACGGACGGAACTGTTCGATGAAATATTTCCGCATCGTCGGCAAAACGGCGTTCGTCCGCGGAGCGGCGCGTTTTCTCGCGCCGAGTGCGCGGGTGCAAAGCCCGACCTACACCGTCGTCAATGAATATCCCGCCGCGACGCCGGTCTATCATTTTGACTTATATCGCATCACCGATCCCGATTCGCTTTACGCGATCGGCTTTTACGACTATACCGACGGCAAAGCGATCTGCTTTGCCGAATGGAGCGAAAACATCATCGAGGACCTGCCCGCCGACCGCGTGACCGTCCGCATCGAAAAGACCGACGATCCCGATACGCGCCGCATCCTCATCGAACGAAAGGATACCGTATGAAGACTCTTGCGATCGACACGTCCGCACTCGTCGCCACGGCGGCGATCTGCGAGGACGAGACTCCGAAAGCGATCTATTCCCTCAAAACGGGGCTCACGCACAGCCGCACGATGCTTCCGCTGATCAAGCACCTGCTTGAAGACACGGAAACCGCGATCGACGACATCGACCTTTTCGCCGTATCGTCCGGTCCCGGTTCGTTCACGGGCGTGCGCATCGGCGTCTCGTGCATCAAAGGGCTGGCGTTTGGGAAGCATAAACCGTGCGTCGGCGTTTCCACGCTGGAAGCCATGGCGCTTTCGCTCGCCCCGCTCGGCACCGACACGCTCCTCTGCCCCGTGATGGACGCGCGCCGCGGACAGGTGTATCACGCGATCTTTGAATCGCACGGCGGAACCGCGCGCCGTCTGACACCCGACGGGCTCGGCAACGCGGAAGCACTCGTCGCCGAGGTCGAAGCCATGCACCGCCCCGTGCTTTATTTCGGAGACGGCGCGCCGATCGTCGCATCGCTCGATCCGCCTGCCGCGCTCCCCGTGCCGGCGCATTGCCATTGGCAAAACGCCTACGGCGTGGCGCTCGCGGCGCTCCGCCGCTATCGGGAAGCACCCGATCCGTCCGTCTTCACCGACGAGCTTCTGCACCCCTCGTATCTGCGTCCCTCGCAGGCGGAGCGCGAAGCCGACGAAAAAGAAAACGCAACTTCCATTTTATCATAATTCAGGAGGATTTTTCATCATGAAACACATCGCCATCGGCTCCGATCACGCCGGCGTCGGATATAAGGCGGACTTCGTCGCGCATCTGCGCGCCGCGGGATTCACCGTCACCGACCTCGGCACCGACTCGGAAGCGTCCGTCGATTATCCCGTCTATGCCGATAAGGTTTGCCGCGCCGTCACGGATGGCGCCGCCGATTGCGGCATTCTGATCTGCGGCACCGGCATCGGCATGAGCATCGCCGCCAACAAACACCGCGGCATCCGCGCCGCCCTTTGCGGCGACATCGAATCCGCGAAAATGACGCGCCTGCACAATAACGCGAACGTGCTTTGCCTCGGTGCGCGCATCCTGCCTTACGAGACGGCGCTCGCCATCGCCGAAACCTTCCTTTCGACCGATTTCAGCGGCGAAGCGCGCCACCAGCGCCGCATTGATATGCTGGAATGACTCCCTTCGACATCCTTTCGCAAAACCGCACAAATTCTGCGATTGCTTATTGACTTTTTCTCAACATAATGATATAATATCCGTAATCATAGCCGCAAAAACGGCGCGGCAATCCTAATTCTGCAAAAATTTTTTTGAAAGGAAAAAACATATGAAAAAACTCACAGTAATCTTGCTCTCTGTCGTGCTTGTTTTCTGTGCTCTTTCGATGATGGCGTCCGCCGCCGCGATCGAAAAGGACGAAAACGGCATCGCAATGCTCAACTGGCTGGACTTCTCTCCGGAGAATACCGAAAAGTGGGCGGCGATCGACCCCGAAACCGGCAAGTGGACCTGCACGATCACCTATGCGACGTTCGCTCAGCCCGTCGATGAGGACTGGAACCCGATCTCTACGTATATGAGAACGTATACCAGCTACTCCGGCGGTGAATGGTCCCTCGTCGAAAACGGCGAAGTGCTTCACTACGAAGCCACCACGACGAGCGTGTATCCGGGCATGGCGTTCGTGATCGACGACAGCGCCGCGGGTTGCATGCCTGTCGGCTCGGAAACCAACGCCACCTCTCCTGCCGCGGAATTCGTGAAGATCCGTGTCAGAAACTACAGCACCGCGAACAGAATCACGTTCGGTTTCGCAACGAAGAACACCAACGGCGGTAAGTTCATGACGCTGTCCATCTCCGACATGAAAGAAGACGCCAACGGCAAGTCCTACAAGAGCGGCTCCGGCGAATGGGAAACCTACGTGTTCAGCATGAACGACATCGAAGTTGCGACCAACTACGGTTCTCAGCTCGTGGAAGACAGCGAAGGCAACCTCATTTCCCGTTGGAGCACCAACCTCTATGAATTCCTCGTCTTCCCGTTCGGTTATAACGTCACCGACGGCACCGGCTCTTACGCGGGCGCGCAGATGGATATCGACTATATCGTCATCGGTAGCCGTGACTATGTCACCAATTACAAGAGCGCTCTGGAAGCAAAAGAGGAAAGCATCGCGAAACTCGAGCTTGTCAAAGAGCCCACCAAGAAAGCATACTACGTCGGCGAATCC
>CALEJO010000203.1 GCA_937898155.1 uncultured Clostridia bacterium
TCACCTGCTCGACCGTTATCCGAAGGCGCTGTCCGGCGGCCAGAAACAGCGTGTCGCGCTCGGACGCGCGATCGTTCGTGACCCGCAGGTCTTCCTGCTCGACGAACCGCTTTCCAACCTCGACGCGAAGCTCCGTGCGGCAATGAGAACTGAGATCACCAAGCTTCATAACAAACTCGGCGCAACGTTCATCTACGTCACCCACGACCAGGTCGAGGCAATGACGATGGCAACGCGTATCGTCGTTATGAAAGACGGTATCATCCAGCAGGTCGATTCTCCTCAAAACCTCTACGATAACCCTGTCAACGTCTTCGTCGCGGGCTTCATCGGCACGCCGCAGATGAACTTCATCAACTGCACGCTCGAAAAAGAAGACGGCGGCGTTTACCTCGTCTTCGGCGACGTGAAGATCAAGCTTCCCGAAGAAAAAGGCAACCGTCCCGAGCTCGAACCCTACTACGGCAAGCAGGTCATCGCGGGCGTCCGTCCCGAAGCGATCGTCGATACGCCCATGCAGATCGCGGCGATGGAAGACAGCGCGTTCGAGGTCTATACCGACGTCACCGAGCTGATGGGTGCCGAGATTTATCTCTATCTCATCGCGAACCGCGTCGTTGTCGATGAAGAACTCGCAAAGAGAAAGAACATCGTCGTCGATAAGTCCGGCGAGGTCAAGCTCACCGCCCGTGTCTCCCCGCGTTCCACCGCGAGAGCCGGCGATACCATCAAGGTCGCCATCGATACGACCAGAGTGCACATCTTCGATAAAGACACGGAGAAATGCATCATCCACTAATCCGGAAACCAAAAAAGCGACTGTCCGCAGACAGTCGCTTTTTTATTTTCATTTCCCGCTTTTCAGCGCTTCGCAGGCGCTCGCCAGTGGATCGATCGTTCGTTTCTCGCCCATCGCCGCCACCACGGTGTCCCCGACGCGAAAGACGAACAACTCCGGATACCCCACGCAGACCTGCACCATCCGATTCATATGCTCTTCCATATAGGAAGCGAGCTCCTCGGCTTTTGCCTCGTCTTCGAGCCGGATCACTGCCAAAACGAGCGTCGTATCGGGAAAGATCGGCGGATACAAAATCTGACCGCTTACGAATGCCGGCGCGTCCTGCACGCCGAAACGCGATTTGAGAAGCCCTTCAGTCAGGCCGGCTTGGGTGTAATAATCCATGCGATATTCCGGATTGCTCTTTTGGTTCTCGGCGCAGATTTCGTCGAAAAGCATCTGCAAGATCACCTCGGGGGTCTTTTCCCACACGTCCGCGACGCCATCGTCCGGCGCATCGCCGCATCCGCAAAGCGCGGTCAGCATAAGGAACGTCAAAAGCAAAATAGATGCGATTTTTTTCATATTCTGTTCCCTTTCGTTTTTTATTTTAGTCGATTCGGAGAACGGGTTCTCTCATCGCGCGGCATAAAAAGCGAAAAACATCACACACTATTTCCGTCCGGCGATCGCCGTGACGGAAAGGAAGCCGTTATGATGAATTCTCCCCTGCGCCGCCGCTATTATAAAAAGAAAAGCGCGGCGGACTATGCCGAAGACGCTTATTTGACGAATCCGATCGCCAGCGCGACGGAATGCACGGGGCTGACGCCGACCGTGCCCGAGGACGGCGACGAAGCCGCGTCCTATTGCGACATCGCCGAGGTGCCCGTCACCGCGCGCGACGGCGAAGAAGAAACGCCGTGGAACTTGCCCCCGAAATCCGTCTGATCGACGGATTTTTCTTTTCAGAACGAAACGCGCCCGAACGAGCGGACGAGCGTGATTCCCGTCTTTTCGGCGAGCATCGCGGCGCGGTCGAAATACGCGCCGATCGTGTCCGCGCGATGGCTGTCGCTCGTCAAGACGGCTTTGCCGCCCCGCTCGGCGAAATACCGCAGAATCTCCTCCGACGGATACGGCGTCACGCGATAGCCACGTGAGATCGCGCCCGTATTGATCTCGAATGGGATTCCCGCTTCGAGGATCGCGTCTGCGGCGCGTTTCCACGCGGCGCGATAGCGCGCGTCGGTCGGGTCATATCCGATCCCCCGCTCGCAAAACTTCGTGATAAGATCGAAATGTCCCACGAGATCCATCCCGCCCCGCTTGACAAAATCCGTCACGAGCGCAAAATAGTCCTCTGCGTAAGCGGAAAAGTCGCCGTGATAATAGGTGTCAAGGTTGTGCCGCGTCGTTTGGGGCGAATCGTCGACCGGCAGATCGTCTCCGCCTTTCTGGATACAATGCACCGCGCCGATGGCGTAATCGTATATGTCCGTCGGCGTCTCACAGAAATAGTCCTGCTCCACACCACAGAAAATCGCGATTTGATCGCGGTATTTTTCTTTCAGCGCGGCGATCTCCGCGCGATAGCTTGCCGTTTCCTCGGCACGCATTGCCCAACTCGTCGGAAACGGCATCGGCGCGTGTGACGAAAAACCGATCGCGCAAAAACCGCGTGCGATCGCGCTCAAAACCGTCTCCTCCGCGCGGGAGGCGCCGTCGCAGAATGTCGTATGCACGTGAAAATCCGCATTTTGCAAAGGAAGCATCTCATTTCCTTCTTTCGGAATTTTTTCTTCATTTTATCATATCCCATGTCAAAAGTCAATTCCCGCTTTTCTCTTGACTTTGCCGATTTTTTTCGCTATAATCAAAGCATCAACACGGAAAGTTCCGGAAAGGATGTTTTTATGAAAGTCACGAAAGAAATGGGTGTTATTTTGCCCGATACCACCATTGACGCCGGCGAGCCCGTCTTTTTGGATACTAAGAAAGCGCCGTTCCGTCTGCACGGCTTCTGCGAGCCGTTTCTGCGCGTGCCGCACGACGTCGCTGCGGCGACCAGCGAAAGCGTTCTCGATCTTTCGCAGATGAGCGCGGGATGCCGCGTCCGCTTCCGCACGGATTCGGATTACATCGTTTTCCACGCCGATCTCAAAGAAGAGACCGCCCCGCAAAATTCGATTCTCGCAAGCTGCGGTGCCGATCTGTTTGAATTTGTCGATGGCACCTACCATTTCCGCGGATGCTGCTATCCGTCGCAGGGCGCCGGCAAGACGTATCTCGAATCGCGCGTGCGTCTGCGCCCCGGCATGAAAGACCTCGTGATGGACCTGCCGCTGTTCGCCAAAATCCAAAATCTCTATATCGCGCTCCGCGAGGGATGCGAGCTGGAAGAAGGCGGCGACTATGCCCGCAAAAAGCCCGTCGTCTTTTACGGCTCGTCGATCGTGCACGGCGTCGGCACGTGCCGGCCCGGCGGCAACTATCCGGCGATCATTTCCCGCATTCTGAATACCGAGTTCATCAATCTCGGATTCTCCGGGGCCGC
>CALEJO010000204.1 GCA_937898155.1 uncultured Clostridia bacterium
TTGAAGGAACATCTGTAAAGGTTACAACCTTGACAGGAGGTACACCGGCTGCTGAAAAGCGAGAAATCCTTGCTGGCCTTGCCAGTGGTGATATCGCTATCGCAGTTGGCACACATGCGCTGATATCGGATAATGTAGAGTTTCAAAATCTTGGTTTTGTAATTACGGACGAACAGCATCGCTTCGGCGCGGCACAGCGCACGGCGCTCGCGGAGAAAAGCCGCTCGGTGCATTTGCTCTCGATGAGCGCGACGCCGATTCCGCGCACGCTCGCCATGGTCTTATACTGCGACACCGATGTCTCGATCCTCGATGAAATGCCGCCCGGCAGACAAAAGGTGGACACCTTCTGCGTCGGCGAAGCGTATCGGGCGCGGCTGAACGCCTTTATCCGCAAGCAGGTGGCGGAGGGAGGGCAAGTATATCTTGTCTGTCCTGCCGTGGAGGAAGAAAAGCTCGAAAGCGAGAGCGGGGAACTGCTCTCCGCGTCGTCGCTTTTGTCGATCTGCCCGCAGGAAAACGAGGAAAAGCCGAAGATGAAAGCGGCGGTGGATTTCGCGAAAGAGCTGTCGGAGCAAGTCTTTCCCGACCTGCGCGTGGCGTTTGTCCACGGCAAGCTGACGGGCAAGGCAAAGGAAGCGGTGATGAACGAGTTTGCCGCGGGAAACACGGATATTCTCGTTTCGACGACGGTCATTGAGGTCGGCGTCAACGTGCCGCGTGCCACGCTGATGATCGTGGAAAACGCGGAGTTTTTCGGGCTTTCCGCGTTGCATCAGCTTCGCGGTCGCGTCGGACGCGGCGAGAGAAAATCCTATTGCGTCCTCGTTTCCGACAGCAAATCGGAAAAGGCGCGGGAGCGCCTCGGGCTGCTCTGTGAGACGAACGACGGCTTCCGCATCGCGGAAAAGGACCTCGCGATGCGAGGCCCCGGTGATTTCATCGCGCAAAGCGGCGGAAAGATCCGCCAGAGCGGGGAATTTGACCTCGGGCTCGCTTCGATGGAGGGCGACGCGCGGATGCTTTACGCCGCCTTTGACGAAGCAAAACGGCTGATCGGGGAAGACCCCGGGCTGTCCTCGCCCGAAAACGCGGCGCTTTTGGCAGAGCTGACGAGAAAGCGAAAAATCGAATGAAAAAAGCCGACGCGCTTGCGCCGGCTTTCTTTTATTTCTGCGTTTTTTTTGCCCGATTGTATTCGGATTTCGGATTGACGAAGTTGCGCCAGTCGAGGTCGCCGCGGTCGAGCGCCGTGATGATCGCTTCGGCGGTCGCGATGTTGGTCGCGGTCGGGATGTTGCTGCGGTCACATTCGCGCATCAGCACCGCGTCCTTCATCACCTTTTCGGTGCGGTCGCTGACCTCGCGGAAATAGAGAAGAATATCCACCTCGTTATAGGCGACGCGGGACGCGATCTGCTGGATGCCGCCCTGCGTGCCGGGGAGAAGCTCTTCGATCGGAAGCCCTGTCGCTTCGGAGACCAGCTTGCCTGTCATTTTCGTGGCGCAGATATTATGCTTTGCCAAAACGCCGCAATAGGCGATGCAGAACTGAATCATCAGCTCTTTTTTCGTGTCGGAGGCGATCAATGCGATTTCCATTGTCGATACCCACGCATGGCCGATCTCGGCGATGCTTCCTTTCATTTCAGAGTTTTGAGTTTTTTGATTTTATAGAAGAGTTTTCGGTTTTCGCCGAGCGTGCGGGCGGCAATATTGTCGAACGCGTGCGTGACGTTGAAGCTGAGCATCTGATCGACGAGGATGCCCTCGTTGCCCGCGCGGACGAGCTCGGGATCGTAGGGAACGATGCCGATGAGCTTGACCGAGGTGCTGTCGATGATCGAAATGATATCGTTCATGGCTTTTTTGACCGGTCCGCCCGTCATTTTATTGATGATGAGGCGGCGGCGACGCACGCCTTTATAAGCGAGAAATTCAGAAGTCCGATCGGCGGCGCGGATGGCGGCGCGCGTCGGTTCGACGACGATATACGCGGTGTCCGCGACGCTTGCCGCAAAAGCAAGCGGCTCGCCGATGCCGCCGGGCGTATCGACGAAGATGAAGTCAAAGTCCCCACCGGCACTGATCTTTTTGACCGCGGAGCGGAACGAGAACGTGTTCATGCGATTGTCGAAGCCGTAAGGCGCGGCGATAAAAGAAAGATTCGGCGTCCGGGAATCGCGCACGACGGCGCGCTGAAAGGGCACGCGACCGAACGCGACATCCGCGATGTCATAGATCACGCGGTCGGAGAGCCCGACCACGATATCAAGGCAACGGTTGCCGAAGTCACAGTCGATGAGAAGCACGCGCTTGCCGAGCTTGGCGACCGCCATGGCAAGATTGGCACAGACGGTCGATTTTCCGACGCCGCCTTTGCAGGAGGTGAAGAGAATCACATGGGTGTTTTGCGATGTGGGTTCCATGGGGATGCCTCCGTTCCGTGCGTTCTTTCGATTTTTTGAAAACATTACTGTCCCATTCTAACACTTTTTTGAGGTTTTGTCAACCGTTTCGGGACGATTTGCCACCGATCACGACCGTTTCCAGCGTGGAAAATGCCTCTTCTTCGAGGGCGGCGACGTCCACCTTCGCTTCCTCGCGCTCGACCTTGAAAAGCTCGGGGCGCGTGCGCGGATGGCGCGGCGTGAAAACGGTGCAACAGTCCTCATAGGGGAGGATCGACGTTTCAAAGGTGTCGATTTTGCGGGAGATTTCGACGATCTCCTCTTTATCCATACCGATGAGCGGGCGGAAAACAGGACGGTTGACGACGCAATTCGTCACGCCGAGTGCCTGCATCGTCTGGCTTGCGACCTGCCCGATGCTTTCGCCCGTGATGAGCGCGTCGCAGTAGAATTTCTCCGCAGTGCGATCGGCGAGACGCATCATGAAGCGGCGGAGCAGGAGCGTGAAATAGTCCTCCTCGCACGCGTCGCGCAGGGTTTCCTGAATCTTGGTGACAGAAATGATATGCACGTGGATCTCGCCGGTATAATCGGAAAGTTTTTCCGCGAGGGACAGCACTTTTTGTCTGGCACGCTCGCTCGTATAGGGGAAGCTCTCGAAGTGCAGGCAGTCGATGCGGACGCCGCGCTTCGCCATCATGAAGCCGGCGACGGGGCTGTCGATGCCGCCGGAGAGCAGAAGCAGTCCTTTGCCGTTCGAGCCCTTCGGCATACCGCCGACGGCGCGCTCCTGACCGGCGCAGAGATAGGCGGCGAGGTCGCGGATTTCGGTGCGCACGACGACGTCGGGATGATGCACGTCTACGCGCTTTCTGCCGCCGGACGCGTCAAGGATCGCCGCGCCGACCTCGGCGGAAATTTCAGGCGAGGTCAGAGGAAAACGCTTGTCCGAGCGCTTGGCTTCGACCTTGAACGTTTTCGCGGATTCGATGTAAGGAAGAAACGTCGTTTTCGCCATTTCGCAGATTTTTTCGATGTCTTTTTCGGTTTCGATCGCGCGGTTGATCGCGGAAACGCCGAACGTGTTTTTTGCCGCGAGATAGGCGCCGTCCACGTCCGCTTCGTCATCGAGCGGCTCGATATACGCGGTGCTCTGGATCGCGTAGACGCGGAAATTGCCGAACGGCTTTACCCGTTCCGAAAGCTCGTTGCGCAAAAGCCGCTCAAAATGGGGGCGGTTGGCACCTTTGAGAGAGATTTCGCCGTATTTGCAAAGAATGATTTCTTTCATATTATGTCCTTTCGCCGTATTCGGAAAAAGATGAAGAAAAAACAAGATGCTCTTGCACTTTTCTTTTGTTTGAGATATAATGAGAAAAGAGAAGAGAGAATTATCTTATTTTTCTATCATTATACACGGTTTTGAAAGCGATTTCAATGCTTTTCGGCATTTTTGTCAAAGGAGATTTCTATGAAAACAACGCACAAACTGACGGTCAGCGGCGTGGACCTGACGCTTCTTTCGGAAAACAGCGAGGACTATGTGCAAAAGCTCGCCGTGGAGCTGACGCGCCGAATCAACAGCATCGAGCTTTCCAGCTCGGGCGTGAAAAAGCTGGACGCGGCGATCGTCTGCGCGCTGGACCTGCTCGATGAAAACTACCGTCTGAAACTGCTCACGCAGGACGACGCGGACAAAAAAGCATGATGAGAACGTCATCTCTCCCCGAATTGCTAGCGCCCGCGGGCTCACCCGAAGCGCTCCGCGCCGCCGGCTATAACGCCAAGTCGTATGTATCCGAGGGCACCGCTCACGAGTTCCTCACCTGGCGCCGCTGCCTGCGTGAGATGGTTCCTATGCTTTTCAAATAGCTTATTCAGATTTTAATACAAGAAGAGGCCGACCCGC
>CALEJO010000205.1 GCA_937898155.1 uncultured Clostridia bacterium
GAAAAGGTACAATGGTGTAGTATGTAATGAGTAACTATTTTGTATTTACTGACGAAGCTGGTGTATATCAACAATATCCAAGCGATAAGCACCGTAGCAGTCACCCATTTTACATACGGTCCAATGTAACAATGTCTATTGATGATTATCGTCAGTACCAAACGGATATTGAGCGTATTAGCGGGCAATATGAAATTCCATACGGCGAAGAAATAAAGTGGGCAGATTTATGGAGCAAAGAGAAGAACAATCCACGTTCTCAAAAAATCGCTACAATACCGAAAGACCGGCTCAAGGGGTACTATCGAACAGTATTTGAAACGGCAGTCGCTAAAAAATCTACGCAATTTATGTTTACTGTCACCGAAATGTATCAAGGTAGTTGCTATTTGAAAAACGAAACGACATATCGCTTTCATTTGCAGGATGCGTTTCAACGCATTCAGATGGATCTGGACAATACAGACGGCTTTGCCACATTCATTATGGACGAGCTGAATGTTGATACCATAAAGCAGATAAAATCGGCTTGTCACGATTTTACCGTAAAAGGAGATTTTGTTAAGTACAAAAATCTATATCAAGGCGTTCTAATTGAGAATAGTCTTTTCAGCCCCGGCATCCAGTTAGCAGATTACGCCGCCGGCGTTATGAATGGATATTTGCGTCGAATGGTATTATCTCCAAGCAATTATGAATACGCCAAAAACCTTTTTGAAAGTTTCATAAAGCCCAATCTTCGCCAAAGTATTCTTGGTGAGATTGCCGGGTACGGTGTTGTTGATGTACCAAAAAGGACGCAATCACGAGAAACGCTGTCAGCTGTTTTCGACGAATAATGCAAGAAGATGCTTTTATATGTTAATAAAGAAAAGTGGGCATGGAGTCGCGTTTCACGACTCTATACCCATTCTTTTAATAAATCTTTGACCGATTGCAAACACGATTATTGATATACAATCTCCCGCAGAACGATCTCCTCGGCGGCGGATTTGCAGTTGTTCATCTCCTGTACCCACAGGAGCGCGTTCTCGGCTTTAAGAGCTTCATTCACGCCACGTTCGGCGGCGAGACAGTCAATGATGCTGTTCAGCATTTCGTGCGCTTGCAGGTCGATTGTATGTAGGTGCTCGTTGAGTTTACAAGTTGTCAGCAGGTGCGAATACGTTCCGCGACGATGTTCCTTGAGATACGCAAGGTGTAGGTCGCCATACTTGCCAATCCGGTAATGTGCCTGCTCGGGCAGTGCAAAGTCGGGGTAAAGATAGCCGTTTTCTTCGTGGTATGTGCCTCCGAATTGTTGATAGATGCTGTTTGTCATTTCATTGATCATCCTTTCCCTTGATTTATACCCCTCCGTATTTGTAACGTTGGTAGTATATTTTTGGTCATTTTTCACGATCCAAGCCGATTCTTTTTGACAAATCGAGCATTGCAAAGGTGAATTTTTGTTCGGGTGTCAATGTTGTCTGTGACGGGTCGCCCTCGCGGATGCGCATGGTCCGGCGGATTTCCTTCGGAATCACCACGCGCCCGAGATCGTCGATCCGTCGAACGATTCCTGTTGCTTTCATTGATACACTCCTTTTTGACTCCGTCAGATTGGGCAAATGCGCCACGCAAACGGATTACAAGGATATTTTTCGCAAAAAGCCGAGAAATATGCAACCGAAATCGGATTTCTCAAAAAACTGTTTTTTCGACCGCTTTTTTACCGATCTCCGTCTTTTTCTCCGAAAAATGCTTTCGTTTCAGGATACCGCCGAACGATCTCTTCCTCCTCGTATAAGATAAATCCCTGTTCCCGATATCTCGGCACCGTGATACAACTCAAAAAGGTGCCCTCTTCTTCCCGGCGGAACCGTCGGGATGCAAACTTGACGCCGCGCGGAAAGAACATAAGCGGCTCGCATCCGTCTTCGATTCCCAAGCGAGAGATCGAAATTTTGCCCACTTCGTCGATCTGCCAAATCTCCAAAGGCGATCCTTGGATATAGCACCAGTATTCGTCGCAATCGATCTCGTGAAATTTTGTATATTCATCCGGTGCCACATAATAATAGATCGCTCCGGACGCCGGTCTTCCGGGCTCGGTGCTCGGGCGATTGCATTCCGCAAAGGCGCCGTTTTCCACATGGACGGAAAGCGCGAATCGGTCCCGCAAGCTTTCCGCGCATATTTTCTCTTTTTGATCCATATGATCCACCTCGCCCTCGTTTCCGTTTCAATAAAATTCCACACGGGAGACACAGAAGCAAGCCGCGAAGACCGCCTCGACGTCGCTGTCCTTGCACGACACCTTGTAAAGCCCCTGCCCCGGCAGTTTGTCGCCGAGCGGATTCTTCGCGTTGTCTTTCAGGATATTCACGCCGGCGGCTTCGAGATACGCGACCGGCACGCCGCAATGCTTGACGGTGAAATTCAGCTTGATACCACGGTGCTCCGGCTCGACCGAATAGCCGAGTCCGCTGAGATACCGCCAATTCTCCACATCATCAATTTTGAAATGAGAGGAAGAGACCACGGAGAACATCAAAGAGTCCGTTCCGTTTCCGTAGCGCGTCGTCACGGTATGCGAGACCTTGTGCTCCTGCGTTTTGCCCGTGCGACGATCGGCAAACGTGAAGCGATAGGGCGTCAGCACGCCGATATGATCACAGATCGCCTCATAAACGGCTTCGCGCGCAGGCGTTTCGAGAATATAACTCTGATTCAATTTGCCGGTCCAATGGAAATAGTATTCTCTCGTCGGCTCGTCATTCTGCTCGATCTGCGCGACAAGAGACGGATCGAACGTTTTTTCCGCAGGATCCTCGAACGGAGAATCGCTTTCGCTCTTCTTCGCGCCCTTTGCGATCATCCAAACCGCCGCCACGATCGCAATTACGCCGACCACGAAAAGAACATACGGAACGATCTCCCCGCCGGGCGCTTGAATTTCCTCCGGCGCGGCCGGATCGTAAAGCACCGTCACCGTGTCACCCTCTTTCATTGAAGAGGAATAGGCGGGATATCGGATCTCCTCGTGCCGGTTTCCGCTTTCGTCCGTATAGGAGACATACACATAATATAGTTCCTCTCCGGATGGATTGTTATAGGGCTCGATGCGTTGGATCACGCCGTCCGCGCTCGAAAACTCCGGCTTCGGCATCGCAATCACGATGCACGAAACGACGGTAAACAGCACGCCGACCGCAATCAAGGATAAATAGAAGCGAATCCGCTCGATTTTCCGAATCGTATTCCAAAATTTCATTTTTTGTTCTCCTGTCTTTTGTTATATGAATATTTTATCATAAATTCCAGTTAAAAACAAGCGGAAACACCGAATCCCCAAAATCTCCCGTGAAGCATTGCTCCCCGTTCATAAATCCACGCACGTCCGCATATAGATGGAACAACAAATGAGGTGGAGGCGCTACCGTTGAAAGGAATCGTGGAAGAGCGAGCCATCCGGCTCGGCGAATACATCGTGGAAAGCAAGGAAACCGTCCGGCGGACGGCAGTCAAGTTCGGGATCAGCAAATCGACCGTGCATAAGGACGTCACCGATCGACTCCGCACCATCAATCCGTGGCTCTGGCGGGAGGTCGGACGCGTGCTGGAACAAAACAAAAAGGAACGCCATATGCGCGGCGGAGAAGCAACGCGACAAAAATACTTATCGCTGAAAAGTTCATCGCCACAAAAAAACGGCTGAAACCAGCCGTTTTTTTGATTTTGATTTTACAGTTCGCTCTGACTTGCGCACTGATAATAGTTATTGTAATAGCCCGTTCTGCCGCGGAAGGTCTTGCCGCCGCCGTCGCAGTCGAGCAGCTCCTCGTCGAGCTCTTCCAGCGTCGGAAGTTCACCCGCAACGTAAGCGGCGAGGCGCTCCCGGCAACTCTTCAAACGTGCGTCGAGTCCGCCGAGGCGGATATCCTGCACCTCGAAGCCCGCGGGCTTCTTATCGTGCAGCCAGCACGCGCGGAACGCCAGATGGAATTCCTCCTTCGTGCGGATCGCTTCGTCGAATTCGGCGATCATCGCGGCAAGCGCCTGCTTGTCGCCCGCGTTGTAGGCGCGGCGCGTGCGTGCGCCCAGCTCATATTTATTGGCAAGGAACGCGCAAAGCGCTTTGGACATCCGGAAGAGATAGCCCCATTCCTCGTTCTCCGTCAGATCGCCGTATTCGTCGAGGTAGGCGCGGAACGCGTCCGCTTCCCCGCCGCAGACGACGGTATCGTATCTGCCGTAGAACGGATCGTTGAACGTCATATATTTCGAGGGATTTTTCACGTAGGAATAGCAACGGTTGGGATTCGGCGCGGCGTTCGGCACGCGGTCGGGCAATTCGACCTTGCAGAAATCGTCGAATGAGATCCCGTATTTCTTGCCGAATTCGGCTTTGATCACGTCCATATCCTGCTCGCCCGCCGCCATGCGCGCAACCGCGTAAAGCGCGGGAAGCATCGAAAAGATCGTGCATTCGCCGCCGTTATCGCCCCACATCGTAAAGAAGACGTTGCGGATATCGCCGCGCAGGCACGCGTCGATCGCAGGCGCCGCCATTTTCAGCGAGCCCTCGTTGTGCGGCAAAAAGCCCGTCCATGTCCAAAGGCCGCCCGCAAACCATACGTGGTCGGAAAGCGCCTTGTGATTGACGATCATCGTGTCGTAGATCGCCGGCTCCATCGTGTAATAGTCCCAGTAGACGACGCCCATGCCGTCCGGCACCATCGCCCGCTCCGCCTCCGTGATCATTTCTTTCTCCGTCACGTAAGCGCCGCCGTTTGCCACGCGGAAGAACATATCGCTCCACATCATCGGCTCGAAGCCGTGCTTTTTCACGATCTCGTTCACTTTTGCGAGATGCTCTTTCAGGATCGTATAGCGGTCGGTATAGCCGTGCAGGTCGAGATATTTGCCAAGCCCGAGCATATGCGCTTCGTCCATGCCGATGTGGATACGGCGCGTCGTGAAGCACTCCTCGCACGTTTCGAGCATCCGGTCGATCAACTCGTAAACGCGCTCGTCGCCGACGAGCAGGATGTCGTTGACGTCGAAATGACGCGAATACACGTCCTGCTGTTTGATGCGCGCCAGATGCGCGAGCGTCTGAATGCACGGGATCAGCTCCACACCGCGCGAGCGCGCGTAAGCGTCCAGCTCTTTCAGTTCCTTTTTCGTGTATCTGCCGCGGAAATAGCCGAAGTAGGGCTCACCCTCGATCTCAAAGGTGTCCTCGGTATAGAGCATGAGCATATTATAGCCCATATCGGAGATCAGATCGAGAAAGCGTTTGAGCGCGGGCACGGAATAGACCGCGTTGCGCGAGCAGTCGATCATGACACCGAAGGTATCGAATTTTTTCATGGTAAATTCCCCTTTTCCCTTGCGGGCAGAAGAAAATCCACCCCATTGGGCGGATTTTCTTCTTTTTATTTTATTTCTTCTTTTTCAAGACAAAGACGACCGCAGCCGCGATCACGACGACCGCCGCCACGATGCCGATGATCAGACCGACGGGGCTTCCGGAGGGTTCCGGCTCAACGGGATCACCGGAGCCGGTCGTCTCGGCGGGAGACGCCGTCGTCGTTTCGGCGGGATCGCCGGAGGACGTCGTCGTTTCTTCGATGTCGTCTTCCCACTTCGCGTAGATCGTCACTTCGCCTGCCATCTGCTCCGCCTCGAAGTCAAACGGCATGGTCAGCGCTTCGTCGGCAAACCAGCCGGCAAAGACCTTGCCCGCCTTGGCGACCGGCACCGCCTCGCGGACGGATTCGCCCTCGGCACCGAACGAATAGCACGCCACGTTCTGCACTTCCGCGCCGACGTATTTCACCGAGACGAGCTTCTCGTTTTCGATCCATCTCGCGTAAAGCGCGATCTCTTCGTTGTCATTCTTGCCGACCGTGACGTCAAACGGGAGTTTGAAGTTGGCATCGAGATACCAACCCGCAAACGTGCTTCCCTCTTTGTTCATCGGGAATTTGATCGAGATCGGCTCGCCGACGGTCGCTTTCTGCGAATACGCCTTGTCGGGCGAATTGAGTCCGCGGAAGAACGAAATGTTATAGTGCGTCGTATCCGTCGATTCGGTCTTGGTCTTGACGTTCGTCACAAAGTCCGGGATATCCGCTTTGTCCGTGTGGTAGGTGACAAGCACGTAATAGTTCTTGTTCGACGTCAGCTCGGAGAACAGCGCGACATAGGAGCCGTCCGCATTCGGCGTGATCTCCAGCGTCGTCGCGTCGGACATATCCGCTTTCAGCGAAAGCGCAACGGTGATGCCGTTCAGCGCCAAACCGTTCAGCTCGTTGATCTTGCCGCTCACCGTGATGGTGTTGGCGGTCTTGCTGTAATTGTTCGTGACATCGGGCGCGACGAGCGTCGTCGTGCCGGTGACTTTGATCTTCATTTCATGGCCCGCGTCGTCGAGCAACTCAATTTTCAGCGGGAAGAGGTCGCCCTGCCCCTCGGACATACTGGTGGACCAGGTCATGCTACCCGGGAACTGATAGAAGTGTGCGTCAAACACCTGTCCCTTGACGCCGAACACGCCGGAGTTATAGGGGAAGGGGCTCGTGGCGGAAAGCGCCGCCACACCGATCTCGGAGCCGTTGTTCGCAGTCAAGCTCGAGGAACCGGCGATCGCCTTATAGTCCACGTGCCAGATGATGATGCCGCGCGTGCCGGTCAGGTCTTTCTCGCTGTCAAAATACTCGTTGCTCGGGTCGAAATACCGATTTTCGAGCAGGTAGAATTCATTGGGATTGAGCGTATTGATCTTATAGATCTGATAGGTGCCTTCGGTGCTCTGACGGGAATACAGCGTGTATTCGCCGTCGGTCATGACCTCCGGGATCGACCAGCCCTGATCGACGATGTGGAATGCGTCGAGATAAGAGGGGCTCGTGCCGGTCAGCTCGCCGCTGTTCGCGCCCGCAGAGCCGGCACCGCCCGCCGCCATGACGGAAACCGCACCGGCAGGAGAGTTCGCGCCGCCCCACGTTTTGTTCACGTAGAGGTCGTAAGTGCCGAGGTAGTGACCGAGCTCATGGCAGAACGTGCCGACGGTCAGAGGCGTGGAGCTATTCATCATTTCGCCGAATTTGACAAAACCGGACGCGATCGCGATGCTCGTGCCGTCCTTGGAGGTCGCGCTCATCGAACTGTTCGTCTGGAACGCGTGCACGCTCGGCAGAGCGGACGTGCCGGCTCTCGTCGCTTCGAATCCCGCGCAAAGCAGGACGACCGCAAGCTCGCCCTTGTCGATCGAGCCGTTTCCGTTTTTATCAAACGATTTGAAATCCACAAATTCCGTCGCCGCGGAGACCGCCAAGCTACGGTCGTTGGACGACGTGATGTTCGATTCGCCGCTGTGATCGTAATTGATCGAGACTTCGACGATACCGTCGTTCGCCACGTTATTGTGCGCGGCGTTGACGTAATTTTCCGTCGCGGGAATGAAATGGCAATGTCCGCAGGAAACGATATCGTAGAAATTCCAAAGAGATTTCTTATACTCTTGGCTGAACAGAATCTTGCTCCAATACGTATCATCCGTTGTTTTGATCAGCGTATTGTTGCCGTTATCGGGCGTGTAGTTGATTTTGATCACGAGAAGCGGGATATCGCCCCAGCCCTCGTAAACGTCATCCGGAACCGGCGTGCCCATGCCGGCGCTGACGCAAAGCGGAAGTGCCGCCAGCATCAAAAACGCCAACAGCGCCGCGACAATTATTTTGCTGAATTTCATTTAAGATTCTCCTTTTCCTTTTTTCTTTTTCATGATCACGACCACGACACAGACCGCCGCGACGGCGACGACTGCTACGATGCCGACGATCAGACCGATCGGCGCGCCCGACGTCGGCTCGTCAGAGCCTGTCGTTTCGTCCGTCGCTTCGGTGCCGATCGTGGTTTCTGTCGTTTCGACGGGCGGATCGGTGGTTTCCGTCGTTTCAACGGGTGCGTTCGAAATCCATTTCGCCCACAACGTCAACCCGTCGAGGTCTTCGATCACTTTATCGAAATCATAGGCGACCGTGCACGCTTCGTCGGTAAACCAACCGTCGAACGTATAGCCGGCTTTATCCTCGATCGCGGGCACTTCAAATGTGCTACCGATCTCGGAAGCGAAGGTCGCGCCGTAAAGCGGCGTCGCGTTCGCAAGCGTCAGAATCGCCGCGCTTCCCTCGGGAATCCATTTGGCGAAGATCAGATAGTCTTCCAGCTCCGTCTGCGTCGAATTCAGGTCAAAGCGCTCGGTGAACGCCTCGTCCTTATACCAACCGCCGAACACGTAGCCGAACTTCGCGCCCGTGCTGGTCATCGACTTCGTCACGGAGACGGGGATCAGCTCGCCCGGGTGGAGCTTGACGTTGTAGGAACGCTCCGCGTCAGTCTTGCCCATAAAGAGATGCGCGATGTAATAGTCACGCGGCACGTATTCCGCCGCGGTATAGCCGGTCGTCTGCTTTTCGGTGCGACCGCTCTTGCCCTCGGCAAATGCCGTGCAGAAATATTTTGTGCTACTCGACAGACCGCTGAATGTATAGGTGAATACGCCATATTCATCGGGCTTCAAATGCACCGTCACCGCGTTCTTATCGTCCGCGGGATTCACCTTGGAGGAGAAAATCAGACCGCAATCGGTCAGATTGCCACCGTTGAGGTCCTTGATGACGCCGCGGAATGTCAGCGAATCCGTCGTTTTGGCGTCGGACGTGATGATGACCGTCGGTGCCAGTGCCGTCGCGCCCGTCACTTTGACCTGCATTTCCGTGCCGCGATCGCTGAGAACCTCGATGCCGAGCCGGAACGCATCCGCTTCGTCACCGAAGAGCTGCGTATACGCGATACCGCTGATCGGGAACTTATATTTCGTGCTGTCGAACATATAATAGCTGTCCGTCGTCATTCCGGCGCTGCGGTAGAAGCCGTAGGGGGAAGAAAGCCCGTTCGTGCCGAGCGGAATGTCGCCGGGATCGTGTCCCTCGCCCTCGCTGTTCACACGGCCGGAGGCGATCGCCAGCTCGTCGATATGCCAGATCTGAATCCCTTTCGCGCCGTCGGCGATCCCATCGAAATGGTCGGTCGTCGTGCCGTAGCGGTTCTCCACAAGGTAATATTCCGCAGGATTCGGCGTATTGATCTTCAAAATGTTATAGGCGCCCTCTTTGCTCTGGCGGGAATACAGCGTATATGTGCCGTCGAGCACCGTGGTCGCTCTCTCAAATCCGAGGTCCACCATATCATAGGGGTCCATATATGCCGGCGAGGTGCCGTTCGGCTCGCCCGAGTAGGCACTGTGGCTTCCGCTCGCCATCAGCGTCAGGTTCGACGCGTAGTTCCACGTTTTGCCGTCATTGTTCTTATCCACGTCGTAAAGGTCCGGCGCGCCGAGAAAGTGACCGAGCTCATGCGCGAGCGTGCCGACGTTCGCAATCACTTTGCCATTCGCGTTGTTATATTCGCCGATGCGGACAAACCCCGCGCCCTGCACGCCGACGCCGTCCAGCGTCGCGCCGGAGCCGGTCGTATAATGCGCGTGCACGCAAAAGACGTTCAAATCGTCCCCGCCATAGCCGGAGGAATACTCATAGCCGCCGCAAACGTAAACGATCGCCAGCTCACGCAGGTTGAGCTTTTTGTTTCCGTCGAGGTCGAGCAACGTATAATCGACAAATTCGTCCGTCGCTTTCAGTGCCGCCACGCGGGAATTATAGTCCTCATCGGACTGACCGCCCGTAGCTTTATACGGATGCTCGTTCGGGATCGTCACCGTGACGATGCCATCGTTCGCGGTGCCGCTCGTTTCGGGGCACGGCGTGAAGCAGAATTTCCCGCCCGTCAATTCTTCATAGTAAGTTTTCAGCGTCTTTCCCGTCGTGCCGAAGCAGCGCTCTGCCCATTCGGCATCGTCCGAGTGACACCATTGTTCGCCCGTGCTTTTGGCGTTGTTCGCGTTGCCGGAATCGTCCACGCCGTCACCGTTCACGTCAAAATTGATCTTGATGACGAGAAGCGGAATCGGATCGTATCCGCTCGCGAGCGTTTTCAGCTCCGTGATCTCCCACGTCTCGTCCGCCTGCACGCTGATCGCCGGCACAAGCAGAAGCGTCAGACAAAGACAAAGGAACACCGCGGTGATTTTTCTCATTTTGTTTTTCATAGAACCTCCCTCACCTTTCGCAAGTGATCAAAAAAACAAAAAGGATCAAAGATAAAACAGAACGGAAATACATCCGAGAATCAAAAGCGCGGCAAGCACGCCGCACACCACCCGCACCAGTATTTTTTTCGTTTCCTGCTTCATTTCGATCCATCTCCGGAGAAATATTATGTAATAAATATAGAAAATCTCTTTTCTTTTTTCATTAAGTATGATATACTCAATCTATACTTACTACACGGTTTCAGTATACTTCATTTTTACGAAAATGTCAATTCAAAAGTCTTTTTTTTGAGATTTTTAGCGAATTTATCAAAAAAGAAAACGCGGGATTGTCGAATATCGCCAATCGCGCGGTAAACAAGATCGAAAAGGAGAAGTTCCGATGGCAAAAAACGAATGGAAGGGCGGCGCCCTGCTCGCACCCCTGCCGCCGACGATGGTATCCTGCGCGATGCCGGACGGCAAACCGAATATCATCACCGTCGCGTGGACGGGAATCCTCGCCACGCATCCGCCGAAAACCTATATTTCCGTGCGGCCGCAACGCTATTCGTATCCGATCATCCGCGACAGCGGCGAGTTCGTCATCAATCTGCCGTCGGCGGAAATGATCCGCGCCGCCGACCTCTGCGGCATGAAAACGGGACGGAAAATCGACAAATTCGCCGTTTGCCGCCTCACGCCGGAGCCGCTGGACGGCTTCGTCGCACCCGCGATCGCGGAGGCGCCGCTTTCGATTTTCTGCCGCGTGGACGAGATCATTCCGCTCGGCACGCACGATATGTTTCTCGCCTCGATCGAGCGCGTGCTGGTGGACAATTCCCTGCTCGACGCGGACGGCGCACTTCATATGGAACGCGCGTCACTCGCCGCGTATGCGCACGGCGACTATTTCGCCCTCGGCAAAAAGCTCGGCACGTTCGGCTTCTCCGTCGCCAAAAAGAAAAAACGCGGCGCCCCGCCGCGTCCCGCGTCCAAAAAATAAGGAAAAACGGCACGACCGCGCGGTCGTGCCGTTTCGTATTTCTCAAAGCGCGAGCAAAAGCACCGACATCAGCGACGCGCAGGAGAGCGCGCTGATCATTCCCGCCGTGCCCGGGGCGCGGCGATACAGCCGGATCATCGGACGGGCGACGGTCGCCGCCGCTTTCGCCGCGAGGTCGCAGAGAAACGCAAACGGCAGAAGCAGAAGCATCAAAAGCCCGAGGAGCGTCTTTTTCGTGCGGCGCACGGCAGTCTTCTGACGGAGCGTTTTCGCGGGCGCGACGGGACGGACCGCCTCATGCGGTCTCTGCGGGCAAACCACTTCATAGGAATAGACCTGGCACCCGTCAATTTCTCTGATATCACAAGCGACCATAACGAACCTCCGTTTTTACCGTTCGGGATTGTTTCTGCGCCTATTATACTACCGTTCACGGTAATTGTCAAGTGGTTTTTCAAAAAAAATTACCTTTTTTTATAAAAATTTTCAAAAAGCCCTTTACAAACGGGAAAATTTGTGATATGATTTTACCGTAAACGATAAAATCGAACGATCGGAGGACGTCATGGACTGGCTCGAACGCATCAAAACGCTGAAAAAAGAAAAAGGATTTACCAACGACACGCTCGCGGAGCGCTCGGGGATTCCGCTCGGCACGCTCAATAAGCTCCTCAGCGGCGCGTCATCCGATCCGAAGCTTTCAACGCTCGTGCCGCTCGCCGAAGTGCTCGGTTGCTCGATGGACGAACTGCTCGGTCGCGCCGAACCGCAAAGCAGCGCCCTGCCCGCCGATCTCGCGGAGCAATACGCGGAGCTTGACGACGAGGGACGCACCGCGGTCTCGCGATTGATCGAAAAGGAATACACCCGCGTGATGCAGGCGCGCGAAGACAAGCCCTACGCGCTCGATCTTCCGCAGATCCGCCGCATCCGGCTTTACAATACGGCGGTCTCTGCCGGCACGGGCTCGTTCCTCGCCGACGGCGACTATACGGAAATCCCGATCTACGCCAACGAAAAAACCGACGCCGCGGACTTCGCCGTGCGCGTTTACGGCAACAGTATGCAGCCGCGCTACGCGGACGGAGACATTTTGCTCGTTTCCAAGTCCGACGAGATCGACGTCGGCGAGCTCGGCATTTTCGCCTTGAACGGCGAAAGCTATTTCAAAAAATTCGGCGGCGACCGGCTCATTTCGCTCAATCCCGATTATCGCGACATTCGTATCGGCAAGGACGATGAAATCCTCTGCTTCGGCAGAGTCATCGGGCGGCTCAAAAAGTAAACTTCTCCTTTTTTATCTTTTTATTTTGGCGGAAGCGGCAGGCACAGACCTGCCGCTTCCGTTTCTGTCCGCACTTCCCGTCTGAGCCAAACGACGGCGGCGAGGTTCAGCGCCGTCATCAGCGCGACGGACAAATCCGAAAAGAGCCACACCGCGCCCTGCGAAAGCCAGACGCCGCCCGCGATCATGGCACAGTAAACGCCAAGATACGCCGTGCCGACGCGGCGCGACGGGAAGAGATAGCCGACGCAGAGCTTGCCGTAATACGCCCAGCAGATCACCGTCGAAACGGCGAAAAGCAGGATTGCCGCGCTGAGAAACAGCGCCGCGAACTTGCCGTAAACGCGCGAAAACGACCAAATGACAAGGTGCATTCCGTTTTCCGTGATCCATTCCCCGTCGCGGGCGAGCAGGATCACGAGCGCCGTCATCGTGCAAATGACGATCGTATCGAAAAACACCTCGAAAATGCCGAGAAGTCCTTGCTTGGCGGGGATTTTCGTATCCGCGCCCGCGTGCGCCATCGGCGCGGTGCCACCGCCCGCCTCGTGCGAAAACGCGCCCTTCGCCACACCGTGACGCATCGCGCGGTTGCCGAGAAACCCCGCCACGCCGCCCGCCGTCGCGTGGGGCGCGAACGCGTCGGAAACGATCTCCCGAAAGATTGCCGGCACGCGGGAAGCGTCGGCGAGGATCGCCCGCAGGCAGAGGAGCAGATACGCCGCGCTGACGAGCGGCACGAGGATCGCCGTGCATTTTGAGATCTTCTCATACCCGCCGAAGACGAGGAGCGCGCAAAGGAGCGCCGTCACCGCGCCGAACACCGCGCGCGGCACGCAAAATGTCTGCTCCGCGGCATCCGCCGCCGCGTTCATCTGCACGAAATTGCCCATCGAAAACGCCGAGACCGCGCCGACGGCGGCAAAGACCGCCGCCATTCCCCTGCCCGTTTTGCCGCCGATCCCGTCGCGCATATAAAACATCGGGCCGCCGTAGCCGCCGTCCTTTCCCGTCTGCCGATATCGCATCGCCAGCACGATCTCCGCGTATTTCAGCACCATCGCGCAGAGCGCCGACACCCACATCCAAAAGACCGCGCCCGCCCCGCCGAGCGTCAGCGCCACCGCCACGCCGACGATATTGCCCACGCCGAGCGTGCCCGCGAGGGAGACCGACAGCGCACGAAGCGGCGATACCCTGCCGCGCCCCTGCCGCGACAGCGCAAATGACGCCGTCCGACGCGGATGCGTCCAGAAAAAGCCGCGCAGATACCACAAAAACCACAGCCCGCATCCGATCAGCAAAAGCGGAAGCATCACGCCGATCCCCGCGTCAAGCATCCTCCGAATCCACATCAAACGATCCTCTCTTTCCGCGTCATTCCTTTGATTTTATGCGCGCGGAATCGCCGCGTATGACGCCGGACGCCGAATTCGTCCTTTTTCGACGGATTTTAGCACTCGCATCCCCGACGAATTATGAATTCCTTGTAAAAATTTAATTATTTTTCAAAAAACCCTTGATTTTTTCCGCAAATCGGTATAGAATAAAGCGTGGAAATTAGCACTCGAAACTTCGAAGTGCCAAATTTGATGGATTCCAATTCACATAAATCGAAACAGGAGGCAAATTTCATGAAACTCAAACCCTTATCCGACCGCGTCGTCGTCAAGATGGTCGAGGCGGAAGAAACCACGAAGAGCGGCATCATTCTCGCCGCGTCCGCCAAAGAGAAGCCGCAGGTCGCGGAAGTGATCGCGGTCGGTCCCGGCGCGGAAAAAGACGGAAAGCTCATTCCGATGTCCGTGAAGCCCGGCGACAAAGTCATCACGAGCAAATATTCCGGCACCGAAATCAAGATCGACGGCGTTGAATATATTATCGTATCGCAAAACGACATTCTTGCGATCGTAGACTAAATTTAGGAGGCAGATACCATGGCAAAAACTCTGATTTACGGCGTGGAAGCGAGAGACACCCTGCTCCGCGGCGTTGACAAACTCGCAGATACGGTCAAGATCACGATGGGCCCGAAGGGCAGAAACGTCGTTCTTGACAAAAAATACGGTGCTCCGCTGATCACCAACGACGGTGTGACGATCGCCAAAGAGATCGAGCTCGAAGACGGCGCCGAGAATATGGGCGCACAGCTCGTCAAGGAAGTCGCGACGAAGACGAACGACGCGGCAGGTGACGGCACCACGACCGCGACGCTGCTCGCGCAGGTCCTCATCCACGAGGGCATGAAGAATATCGCCGCGGGCGCCAATCCGATGGTCATTCGCAAGGGCATCTCCAAAGCGGTGGATAAAGCCGTCGAGAGCCTCGTCAAAAACTCCAAGAAAGTCAACGGTTCGACCGACATCGCGCGTGTCGGCGCGATCTCCGCGAGCGACGAGGTGATCGGCAAGCTGATCGCCGACGCGATGGAGAAGGTTTCGCACGACGGCGTCATCACCGTCGAGGAATCCAAATCCGCCGAGACCTACTGCGAGGTCGTCGAAGGCATGCAGTTCGACCGCGGATATATCTCCCCCTATATGGTGACCGACACCGACAAAATGGAAGCCGTCATCGACGACGCGCTCCTGCTCATCACCGACAAGAAGATCTCGAACATTCAGGACATCCTACCCCTGCTCGAACAGGTCGTCAAGACCGGTCAGAAGCTCGTCATCATCGCCGAGGACATCGAGGGCGAGGCGCTCACCACGCTGATCCTCAATAAGCTCCGCGGCACGTTCACCTGCGTCGGCGTCAAAGCGCCCGGCTTCGGTGACAGACGCAAGGAAATGCTCCGCGACATCGCGATCCTTACGGGCGGCGAGGTCATCACGAGCGAGCTCGGTCTCGAACTGAACGCCGCGACAGTCGATATGCTCGGCCACGCGCGCCAGGTCAAGATCAATAAGGACAACACGATCATCGTGGACGGTGCGGGCGATCCCTCCGAGATCAAAGCGCGCGTCGCGCAGATCCGCGCTTCTCTCGAAACGACCACGTCCGAATTCGATAAAGAAAAACTCCAAGAGCGTCTTGCGAAGCTCGCGGGCGGTGTTGCCGTCATCAAAGTCGGCGCCGCGACCGAGATCGAGATGAAAGAGAAAAAGCTCCGCATCGAAGACGCGCTCAACGCGACGAAAGCGGCAGTCGAGGAAGGCATCGTCTGCGGCGGCGGTGTGGCATTCCTCAATACGATCAAAGACGTCAAAACGTTGCTCTCCACCGTGGACGGCGATGAAAAGACCGGCGTGAAGATCGTTCTGAAAGCGCTCGAAGAGCCCGTCCGTCAGATCGCCGCGAACGCCGGCTACGAAGGCGCCGTCGTCATCGACAAAATCGTCTCGAAGAACAAACCCGGCTTCGGCTTCGACGCTTATAACGAAAAATACGTCGATATGTTTGAAGCGGGCATCATCGACCCCGCCAAGGTTTCCCGTTGCGCGTTGCAGAACGCCGCGTCGGTCGCCGCGACCGTCCTCACCACCGAGGCGCTCGTCGTCGACATCAAGGAACCCGAGCCCGCCGCTCCCGCGGGAGCAGGCGCCGGCATGGGCGGTATGTATTGATCCAACCCGAAAAAGGGGCTGTGGCTGATGCCACCGCCACATAAGGAAGTATTTTGAAAATACTTGTGGCAAGGTATAAAGCGGTCGAAAGGAGACAGAAACCATTCGTTTGGTGACTGTCTCCTTTTGATTTTGAAAAAAACCTTCTCACACATTTGTCTTTTCTCCGGCATTGAGATAAAATAATGGTGCAATCAAAAATGCAGGAGGAAAACATTATGGAAATCACTTACACAGAGAAAAACGGCATTGGTTGATTATAGTATTAACCAAAACATCCAAATTAAAAGCCGAGAGCGACCAAACGATTGCTCTCGGCGATGTTGTTATATATTTATTTTTCAAACACAAGAATGCTACCTAATTTTTCATCCATCAGTCGCTTGTAAAATTTGAATCCAACGGCTCTTAACAGCTCTTCTACACCTTCGGCAGACGTGTACATTCTTATTTGCTTTGCCCAATATATCATTTCTTCCTCGGAGAAGCCGTATTGTTCAAATCTTGCATACGCTTGCATTTTATTAGTATTCAAGCAGTGCAAAACGATTTTTCCTTCGGGCATTAATACCCTATACGCTTCCTCTATGATTGTAGGAATTTCTCGACATTCTTCCAAACCTGCGTTAGAGTATACTGAGGTAAACATACAATCTTCAAAAGGCAGTTTCCATAGCGATGTAGCAATACCTAATCCGCTTATGTTATAGTATTTAGCAAGAGCATCAGCATTTTTTGCACAGACAAAATCTATATCAACACCCATATAATAATCGTGAGGTGTCATTTCTCTCATCACCGCGTTCGTTCCACCGCCCGCACCTATCGTGAGTTCAAGAATACGATTCTCTTGTTGATGTAGAATACTATCCGTGTAGAATTTCCAAAATGAAGGATTATTTTCTTGCCATTTTGACGCTTGTTTGGCTTTTTGTTCTCCATTATCGATTTTAGAACTTATAGAAATAGCCTTAATCATCGAATTTGTATCAATATCATCACTAAGCTCATTCCTGCCCGAAATCCAAAAAGGCTGCCCAACCTTTGCATAGTTTTCTAATCGACGAATGAATTCTGCTTTATTTGGGATAACCGACTTGAAAAACGATTCTTGATTCTTATGGTAATTTTCAAAATCGTGTGGATAAAATCTATCGCTATTCTGCTTTGTAAAGGTCTTTAAGACATCAATATCATCCCAAAACAAAACTTCATCCAACGCATTCAAAATCATCTGCCAGCACTCCTTTTTTGATTTGATAAATTATAACATATTAATTATGCAAATACAAGACTTGATTTTTTACCGATTTTGTGGTATAATATATGTGTAAAAAGTTCACCGCCGAGAGCGACCAAATGGTTGCTCCCGGCGATTTCGCTATTATGAAATCCGCGAAGAGAAAGGAAAGATCTCATAATCCGAAACGAGAAAAACGGTGTAATCCCATTTCTGAGATTACACCGTATCCCCACATCGGAAAAACATCCTTATGTGGCTGTGGCTGACAGCCCCTTTTCTTTTTTTGTTTATTTTTGTCCGACGGCTTGCAATTTTCGCGGTCAAGTGATAGAATAAAAAACAGAAAAAACGCCTTGACAGAGAAAGGAATTTTCTATGAAAGCAGCCATTTTCGCCGCTTCCGTCGCCAAAAAGCGAGAGGGCGGTTTCCGCACGCCGGAGGAATGTATCGGTCTTTGCGCCGACGCCGGCTATTCCGTGATCGACTGGTCGCCGAACTACGACCGTCCCGACTGGCAGGAGGACGTGGATCGCGCCGTGATCGCCGCGGAGCGCCACGGTGTCACCATCGTGCAGAGCCACGCGCCTTATAATTTCTACCGCCGCGCGCCGATCGAAGAATTTGACGCACAGCTCGGGCAAAGCGTGGACGCGGCGATCCGACTCGGCGTCAAGGATTTCGTTTTCCATTTTGACGAATATCACCCCGCGCCCGGCGAGCCGTTCGATCCCGACAAGGCAATGGAGACGATCTATGCGCTTTTTGCGCCGCACATCGAAAAAACGATTTCTCACGGCATCAACGCCGCGCTCGAAACGGCGATCGAGGATCATATCCGCGTGCGTCAGGACGAACGCTCGCATTATTCCGGCATCTTTGAAGAAGTAGAGGCGGCGATCGCCCGTTTTCACGATCCCCGCGTCACGTGCTGCTGGGACTTCGGCCACGCGCAACTCGCTTACGGTGACAGGCACGTCGAAAATCTCACCCGCATGGGCAAAAAAATCTCCTGCCTGCACGTGCACGACAATTATTACGGCAAAGATTTGCACCTGATGCCTTACCTCGGCAATCTCGATTGGGAGACGCTCATTCCCGCGCTGAAAGCGACGGGCTACGACGGTGCGCTTCCCTTTGAACTGGGCTATGCCTGCCTGCCGGACGCACTCGTTCCCGAATTTTTGAAACTGACTTATCACGCAATGGATTCCCTTTGCCGTCTGTGATTTTGAAAGGAGAATTTGTATGAAAAAAAGAATTACCGTCGCCATCATCGGATGCGGCAACCGCGGTTGCGTCGTCTACGGACACCATATGACGGAGTCCTTCCCCGACAAATATCAGATCGTCGCGCTTTGCGACATTCAGGCACGTGTCGTCGAACGGCAGGGGGAAGCGTTCAGCATTCCCGCAGAAAACCGCTTCACGAGCGAAGAAGCATTTTTTGCCGAAAAACGCGCCGACCTGCTCGTGATTGCCACGCAGGACCAAGACCACGTTCGCATGACGGTGAAAGGGCTTGAACTCGGCTATGACATCCTCGTCGAAAAGCCGCTGACGTCGAGCCGCGAGGAATGCCGTCAGCTTCTCGACGCGCAGAAAAAATATGGCGGAAAGGTGCTCGTCGGCCACGTTCTGCGCTACGCGCCCGCGTTCCGCAAAGCGGAGGAACTGCTTCGCTCCGGCGTGATCGGCAAGCTGATCACCATCGAATCGCTCGAACAGGTTTGGTTCGGGCATTACGCGCACAGCTTCACGCGCGGCAACTGGCGCCGCTCCGACGAAACCTCGCCGATGATCATCGCAAAATGTTGCCACGACTTCGATCTGCTCCAGTATTACGCGGGCTCGAAATGCGAGAGCTTGTCCTCGGTAGGCGACCTCACCTGGTTCAAAGCCGAAAACGCGCCCGAAGGCGCAACCGAGCGTTGTGCCGATTGCCCGCACATCGAAACCTGCCCTTACAGCGCGAAACGCATTTATCTCGACCGCTGGAAACGGCGCGGCGGAAATTACGCGTTCACGAGCACCGCTGTCTTCACGCGCCCGATCACCGAGGAAGCCATTTGGGAGATGCTCCGCACGAGCCCCTATGGCCGTTGCGTCTACCATTGCGATAACAACGTCGTCGATCATCAGCTCACCACGATGACCTTTGAAAACGGGGTCAAAGCGACGCTGACCATGATGGCGTTCACCGGAAGCGGCGGCAGAATCATGCGATTCCACGGTTCGCTCGGCGAGATCATTCTCGATGAAGAGGCGGAATATGTCAAACTCAAACGGTTCAGCGAAGACGATCAGATTTGGAAGTTCGACGAGCTTGTGACGGTCAATGCCGAAGGACACGGTGGCGGCGACTACGCGCTCGTTTCGGAGCTTTACACGACGCTGACCGACGAAAGCGAAGCCAGAACGTCGCTGGAAGCGTCCGTCGAGAGCCACCTGATGGCGATCGCCGCGGAGGAATCGCGCCTCGCCGGCGGTGAAAGAAAACTTGTCCATTGAGTAAAGGAGCAAAAAGATGAAGAAAATCGCTTTGATCGTTTTTGCTATGCTCTTCCTTGCCGCCGGTTTAGTCGGGTGCGGCGAATATTCTTCCCATTATCACGCGGTCGGGCACGTCGTTTCCGCTCATTCCGATTCCGCTTGGATGAGTTTCATCGAATTTGAGGGGACCGAAGTTTTCAAATTGAAACGCAAAAGCGGCGACTTAACGACCATCCGGTATTCCGGAAGTCTGGAAACCGGAAATCTGACCGTATATTACGACTGCGGAGGAAAGAAGCTGGAGCTGTTTTCCCTTTCTGCCGGAGATGAGATCGAGAGTTCCGGCGGATATCTCCCGGAAGATACGGTTTATGTCATCGTCGAAACAACGGAAAAATGCTGCAACGGAGCGCTCAGCTTCGAGATCGCGTCCGACTGAAACGCCCCGATTGATCCAATCAAAAAACGACCCGCCGAAGAGGAAACCCTCTTCGGCGGGTTTTGATTTCTGTCATTGCGTCAGCGTGCCGCGGGGCGATATTCTTCGCAGGCGCCGAATTCGAGAACATCCGCGATCCGCTCGCAGGCGCGACCGTCGCCGTAAGGATTCGCGGCGTGATGCATCGCTTCATAAGCCGCCGGATCGTCGAGCAGACGCATAAACTCGGCATAAATCGTTTCTTCGTCCGTCCCGACCAGTTTGAGCGTGCCCGTTTCGATCCCCTCGGGGCGCTCGGTCGTCTCACGCATCACCAGCACCGGCTTGCCGTAAGACGGACATTCCTCCTGAATCCCGCCGGAATCGGTGAGACAAAGATAGCATCTCGCTTCAAAGTTATGGCAATCCTCGACGCCGATCGGCTCGATGAGATGGATTCGGTCGCAACCGCCGAGCTCTTCCTCCGCCGCTTTTCGGACAGCCGGATTCATGTGGATCGGATAGATCGCCTTGACATCGGAATGCTCGTCAAGCACGCGGCGGATCGCGCGGAACATCCGTCGCATCGGCTCGCCGAGGTTTTCGCGCCGATGTGCCGTGATCAGGATCATGCGGCAGTCCTGCGCCCAGTCGAGCTCGGGATGACGATAGTTCTCCGTGACCGTCTGCTTCATCGCGTCGATCACCGTATTCCCCGTCACCCAGATCGTCTTCCGGTCTTTCCCCTCCGCGATCAAATGCTCCCGCGCGAGCGCGGTCGGCGCGAAATGATACCGTGCCAAAATGCCGACCGCCTGCCGGTTAAATTCCTCGGGATACGGCGAATCGGTGCGATAGGTGCGGAGCCCCGCCTCGACGTGCCCGACAGGAATTTGCAGATAGAAGCACGCGAGCGCCGTCGCAAACGTCGTGGACGTGTCCCCGTGCACCAGCACCACGTCCGGTTTCATCTCTTCCAGCACCGTTTTCATGCGCGAAAGAATCGTCGAAGTGATGTCAAACAGCGTTTGATTCTCTTTCATGATCGAAAGATCAATATCCGGCTTGACGGCAAACGCCGCCAGCACGGGATCGAGCATTTGCCGATGCTGTCCCGTCACGCAGACGAGCGTGCGGAACGCGGAACGCTTTTTCAGCTCGCGGACGAGCGGACACATTTTGATCGCTTCCGGCCGTGTGCCGAATACCAATAAAACCGTTTTCATGAAAGTCTCCTTTTGGACAAAGAGTGAAGTATTCCCCCGTCGAATCGGCTCACGGGATCCACCATTCGGGTGTGATCTCCCCGAGCGTGACGGTTTTCCCTGTGGCGAGGTCGAGCATGCTTCGCCAATCGTTTTCGTGGATCAGTCGAATCTCCAACCGCTCCGTTTTCATCTGCGTTTCCCTCACATACTGATTGATTGAGATTATTATAGCATATTGAATTCGAAAAAGTGGGTTTTTCGTCTTATTGCAAAAAGTGCTTATTTGACCGTGATTCTGCTATCCACGGTTTTATACTGCGACAGATCGCCGCCGAGCTGAGCCATATAATCAATCAGCACTTGATAGTCCGCAATGGATTCGTTGAGCACGAGCTCATGATCGGCAAGGAAATAAAGCATTCCGGAACCGCCTTCTTTGATCATGTAGTTATGGCTTGCGAGCGTATAAGTGGCTGTAAGATCGATCGGAACGTAAACGCCGTTTTGAAGGACCTCGACATCGCTGACGCGGCGTGTGTTGCCGACACCTGTCATCGCATCGGTGTCATCGACTTGCACGCTGCTCGGGATCGAAGTGTCGATCGTAAAGCGGAGCCCCGAAACTTGTTGGAAGCTGCCGTCCTCGCCACACGCCTTTCCGTCCTTTTTATACTCGCTCTGCGTATAACGGTAGAAGTATTCCAGCATATCCACGATCTCGGCGCCCGTCACCTTGACGACGCAGAGCGCATTCCCGTAAGGATTGACGGAGATGATGTCCTTATAGGTGATATCGCCTTTCTTGAAATCTCCGCGGATGCCGCCGCCGTTGCACATACCGATATCGGCACCGCCGATGACGCGGTAAGCGTCTGCCACGAAATCACCGATTGCCACCTCGCGGGAGCGGACCATGCGGATTCCGTCCTCATCGCTGCAAGAAAGCGTAATGTCGATATGACCGACCACCGCGTTCATCTGCTCATCAAAGAGACCACGGATGGATGCAATCTTTTCAACAATGGTGTCATCCTTTTTGCCATAAGAATCCACATATCCCACGGAAGCGGTGCCATCTCCAGAAAGCACGAGCTTGCCGATCTTTGCGAGCTTTGTGCCGGTGGAGGAGATCAGCACGTCTTCTCCGTCCTTGTTCTGACGGACCCAGCAGGACGCTTCCACGTGCGAATGAGCGTCCAGAATCACATCAATTCCGGTGGTGTTCTGCACTAAGTCGAGCGAAGTAAAAGGGGATTCCACATCAACATCCACGCCGAGATGTGAAAGGAGGACAACGAAGTCCGCGCCTTTTTCCCGACATTCGTTCACGTTTTTCTGCACATTCTCATAGAAATTCTCGGCACTGTCGTTGCAGAAATCATAAATGTATTCGCCGTCCTTCATGAAGTAGGTCGGGGTTGACGCCGAGATAGACCACGGGGTGGAAATGCCGAGGAACGCAACTTTGATCTTGCCGCAAGTTTTGATCTCATACGGCTTGGTGTTCTCGCCGACCCAGTCCTCGCCGTCACCGAGATAGGAGAAATTGCAATTCAGGATCTGCGCGTTCAAACGCTGCGCGTTCTTTTTGAGTTGATCCATGCCGAAATCAAATTCGTGATTTCCAAAGATGGCGAAATCATAGCCGACAGCGTTCATCAGGTCAACCAAATATTCCCCTTTGGAAACGGCGCCCTCATAGCCGCCTTGCGAAAAGTCGCCGCAATCCGCCAAAACCACATACCGATATTGCTCCTCCATATCCTTCTTGTATGCGGAGAGTCCGGCATAGCCGATATTGTCGTCGAGCCCGCAATGCACGTCGTTGGTAAAGAGAACGACGACATCGTTGCTCTTGCCGTCCTTTGCCGCACACGATGACAAGCTCAAAAAAATTGCCAAGCCAAGTAAAACTGCAATGATTCTTTTTTTCATGATTTTCCCTCACTTTGATTTTTTTATTTTGGATGCCGGATTTTTATTTAAGCGGGGCGCTCACTCAACGAGGGATGATCGGGGAGGGGGGGGTATCAATGACGGGGGACTCAAGGACGGGGGGCTCAATGACGCGCAAGTGGAGAAGACCGCCGAGGTTCACAACGCCGCCGGAGACCTGCGCAAGCTCTTCATCGGTCAGCTCTGCGAGTTTTTTGTTTAGGGTTTCAACTTCCTCTTTCAGGGCGTTCAATTCTTCTTTCGTTTTCATGTTGTAATTCTCCTTTTCAATTATTGTTGTTCATCAGATTGCCGCCTGCGGCGGCTTTCATTTCGTCGTTCTTATCCGAAGCGCCGATGCAGATCGCCGAAATCTGTGAATTTATCCCGGTTTGGCCGCCCGTCACCTGCGCAAGCTCTTCTTCCGTCAGCTCTGCGAGCTTTTTGTTCAGGGTTTCAACTTCCTCTTTCAGGGCGTTCAATTCTTCTTTTGATTTCATAATCATACCTCTGTTTCTTACAGGTGTCCGCATCCTTTCGGGTTCATTTGCCTGCATTAAAATGTTTTCCGTTAAAGTTCAACAGTGCGTCATCATCAATCTGCTGAACGGAAGCATGAATTTCCTTTTGGGTCGCCGCACGGTCAACATCTGTGTTTGTATCATTTGCCGCCATATTGTGTTTTACTATTATCGCTCCGCCGGTCACCTCGGCAAGTTCTTCCTCCGTCAGCTCCGCGAGCTTTTTGTTCAGGGTTTCAACCTCTTTTTTCAAAGCGTTCAGTTCTTCTTTGGTTTTCATGGGGTTTGCTCCTTTCAAATTTTGATCTTATCAGTTTGTTCTCCTCCATGGCTCCTCGCTCAGGAAGCGCGGTGATCACATGCCGCTGTCCTTCTCGACCTTGTAAAAATGGACATCGCTTTTGCCGGGTTTGAATCCGGGGATCGTAATGTTGCCGGAATCGCTGATGCCGAGAATGCCGCCCACACAGCTCCAGCCCCCCATGATCTCGGCAAGCTCCTCATCCGTCAGCTCCGCAAGCTTTTTGTTCAGGGTTTCAACTTCCTCTTTCAGGGCGTTCAGTTCTTCTTTGGTTTTCATAATATTTTCACCTCTGTTTTTGTTTTCCGTCTGTATATACGAACGATAATGGGAAATGGCTACTGCATCCGCAATTTTCTGCGTTTTCGCTTCATTGCAGTCCTGATCTCAATTTAAGACAGGTGCGCGGATTTTCTTTGGCAGCTGAACACGCAGCGAGATCAACATCATCTTTTAAAAAGTAAGTGAAGTGGGTATCCAAATTGCCGCCTGTGACCTGCGCAAGTTCTTCCTCCGTCAGCTCCGCGAGCTTCTTGTTCAGGGTTTCGACTTCCTCTTTCAGGGCGTTCAGTTCTTCTTTGGTTTTCATGATGGTATCTCCTTTCAAAAGATGGCTGATTTCATCCATTTTCTTTTTTCTTTTTCTTTGCGATGGCTACTGCCAGCACCGTGCCCGCCGACGCGATCACGCCGATCGTGATAACCGCCCAAAGACCGCCGTTGGCAAAGACCGATCCCGCCGCGCTGCCGCTATGATCCGGCGTAAAGCTATTGAACAGTATCTTCGGAACAACGAATTGCGTAGTCCTGTTTTTATTACCGGAAAACCATTCCAGATATTCTTCGTTTGCAGAAGCGTTGCCGTTCAGCAGTTTATACGGCGTATCCGTTCTGATGTTAGTCGAGGTGCAGGAGGATTTGGCGTAGCTCTTTCCGTGCGCATCCGTTATGTCGGAAGCGGTTTTCAGATAACAGCAATCGGTATAGCTTCCTTTGGCGTTGTCCGAAGCAAGCGCGCCGTAATGCGCCTCCGCCGTGACAGCTCCTCCCGCAAAGCAGTTATAGACCGTCACTTCCCCGTCCGCGCCGGCATCGTTTCCGATCATACCGCCGGCATATTCTCCTGCCGCCGTGACCGCGCCGTAGTTGCCGCTGTTCTCGATCTTCACGCTTCCGGTGACGACACCGACAATGCCGCCGCACCCAGCCGCGCCGCTGACCTTACCTAATATATAATTCGCCGTATTTAGGATGCGGATGTCGCCCGAAGCCGCGCCGATGATACCGCCGGCGCTCATCGTCCCTGAGATCACGGAGCCGCCGTTTTCATATCCGTTTTCGCACAGATCGAATTCCAGCGCACCTTCGGCTTTGCCGACGATGCCGCCGACAATGCCGCTGTCGCATTTTACCTCGGCGTTATTCTGACAGCTGATAATCTCTGTCTTGCTCACCTCTGTCTCAGAACTGCTTTCTTGCTTTGATATACCGAAAAGAGACAAAAGAGACCCGCTAATGCTCTGATCCATGCCGCCTACCAAAGAGGGAAGATCGATTTTTTTCGGATGAAAACTTAACGTTCCCACGATTCCGCCGGTCGGACCTGCCGCCCCGGATACGCTGTTCTGATTGGCACATTTTATAAGCGTCGTTTTTTCGGCATATCCGACGATGCCGCCGGTAGAGTTGCCGCTCTTTTCCGACAGAGACGTGACGATCGCCGTCGAATAGCAGTTGATTACTGTGGAATCGACCGCCTTTCCCGCGATCGCGCCCGTGTAGTCGGCGGCACCGCTTGATTGTTTTTCACTCAAAACCGTGCCCGACACCGTCAGATTGCGGATATCGGCGTTTTTCACAACACCGAAAAGTCCGACGTTTCCGTTCCCGACGATCTCGGCGGTGACGATATGATCTCCGCCGTCAAAATAACCGTCAAAGGGATACTGCTCCGTTCCGATCGGGGCGCCGGTATAGGAAATGTTGCGTTTCAGCCGGAAATACTTCCCGCTGACCGAATTTCCTTTTGCAAGATCGTCCGCGAGATAGCGGAGACCGACCTCGCTTAAAATCATATACGGATCGTCCTTCGTTCCCGAACCGGGGAGCGGTTCGAGGGAAAGGCCGTTGATATTGACCGTCGCCATCCCGTTATACAGCGTGCCGCCCTCAGTCCATAGCGTCCAGTCCGACGATCCGTATGGATAAACTTTGAAATAGCTGTTCAGCCGTTTGACAAGCGACGTTCCGCAGTCTGCCGGAGATACAGCCGTGCCGATCGTATCAGACTGCTTTCCCGAAACGTAAAAACAGTTAATGATGTTGCATTGGCGCATTTCCGTTGAGCAGAGTGCGGCATTTGCCGTGCCGCTGAGGACATATCCGCCGTTAAAGCTGTTCCACGCACCCCAATGCTCCGCATACATTGCCCATCCGATGAGTCCGCCCGAATGATGCGCCATGATATCGGCATAGTTTGCGCAGTTGAGAACGAGTCCCGCTCTTACGACTACACCGATTATTCCGCCGGAGTATCCGGTCAAACCGTTTCCGATCCTTCCGTTTTTGGTGTTGACACAGTTCATCACCTCGTTATTCACATAGGATATGCCGTCCACCTGCCCGACGATACCGCCGCAATAGGAAGTTGCGATCACCAATGCGTTGTTGACACAGCCGTTGATCCGCGAGCCTTCCGTTATCGTTCCGGCGATCCCGCCGCAAATTTCTACCATGCCGGTGATCTCACCGTTATTCCGGCTTTTTTCAAGGGTTGTCGCAAACATATATCCGATAATCCCGGCGGTGTTGGTACGGCCGCAGATCTTACCGTTGTTCACGCAGTCCGTAAGGATGCAATTCTTCGTTTCCGCAGCGATACCCGCCACCTTATTCTGACCGGATGCATAGACCTCCGCGTTGTTATGCAGGTTGACAAAATGCGAGCAATCGGCATAACCGATGATCGCTCCCATATGGCAACCGCCCGCTGCTTTGCCGTTCACGATCAGGTCTTTGATCTCGGCATTTTGGGTATAAGCAAACAGTCCTTTGTAATCGCCGACGGTGCTGTACTGCCAAAGCTCGACGGAGTGTCCGTTTCCGTCGAAAGTGCCGGAAAACGGCTTTTTATATAAAATCTCCGACAATGCACTTGAATACGAAGGACCCTGATATCCTTCCGGATCGTATATTCCGATCGGCACGGTGACCGAACGGACGTCGTTTTCAAGGCGGAAGTATTTTCCGCTGAAATGATCGACAGACGCATAGTTCGTCATGAGTGCGAGTATCGTCATTTCATAGCCGGTATAGATCCGGTACGGGTCAGCTTCCGTTCCGGAGCCGGCAAACTGATATTGATAGGCGGTCGGAAAACTGTTGCCGCTCAGTGTGCAGTTGTTTGCATTGACGGTCAACGCAGTATCATCCTTATAATTTGAACGGAAAACGCAGTTTTTGACGGTCGAATTTCTTGTGTTGACATAAACTTCCGAACCTTCCACACCGCCGCTTGTATCGTTATACTCAAAGGTGCAGTTATTGACCGTGCCGGACAAGGCTTCCTGAAATATGGCACCGCCGTATCTGCCGCCGGCTTTGTTGTAACAAAAATCGCAGTTTGCGACCGTGTTGTTTTCTCCGTCCATATAGATCGCGCCGCCGTAATAGCTGTCCAAGTCGCCATTGATATCGGAGCCGCCCGCGATGCAGTGGCTGAAATTAAAGCCGGAGATCAGGGCATCATCGCCTTCCGTATATATCGCACCGCCATGATCAATGGCATAGCAGGATGCGATCGTCATGCGGGTATCGTAGTTCGGTGCGGCGTTGCCGTTATCCGGATCGTAATCTCCGATATAGCTGTTATTATTACCGTTGTCCGCAAGGAATCCGCCTCTGTCGTAGGAATTACAGCGGAATGCGGCGCAGTTCGAGAAATAAAACTCGCTGTAGTCGCCGGCGTTGTAAATCACGCCGCCGTCGTCATCGGTATAGCAGTCCTCAAAGCGGCAGTTTTTGAAAAACCACTTGTTGCCTACATTGCCATTGCCGATCGCGCCGCCGTCCTCGTTATTGCGGCAATCCTTGAAAAGACAGTTTTCGGCTGTCACGGTGGTATATGGCGAAATGGCCTCTATGCAGGCACCGCCATTATCGGAGGTGCAATGCTCAAAAGTGACGTTTTTCAGATTGATCGAGCAAGAACCCGAATCACTCATCCCGGGAATTGCGCTTCCACCCACAAAACCCGCAAAAATGACCGAGTCTTCGCAGAACTGAAACGTCACGTTGTTTGCGCTGAACACAGCTCCTGAGCAAAGCTTGAATGCGGTGCCGGAAATGCACATTGTGCCGTTGGAAACCGAGATGTTGTGCGTATTGGTATCCTTCAGATAAGGGAGGTCGCCGCTCTGATGGATATAACAGTCGGTCACTGTCCATTTGTGCCCGCCGAGATCGACCCGAACAGAAAACGTCATATTGTTTATGAAATCAGACGTCACCCAATCGTCGCAGAGAAGGACATTCACCTGCGGGATATTGCGCTCTCCATACATACTTCTCTCGTTCAGTTCATCAATGATCTCTTCGGCATCGGCATAGGTGTCGATCTTGTAGCACCGCAGATAATTGCTGCCGCTCGATTTGTTTCCTATGTAATATATAGCGCCGAGCTTGCCGACACTGACATGGATACCGTCGGAAATGGTATAAGCACTTACCGGAAACTGTAAAAACGTCAGCATCCCGAAGACCATACAGAACGTCAGAAGCAGTGATAAAATTCTTTTTTTCACGGGATTACCCCCATCTGTTTTATTCTGTCACCGTGATCTGATAGGATGCGGTGACGCCTGAGAAAGTGACACCCACGGTAAATTCACCTTGTTCGGTGAAACAGCCGCTATCGTCGAGCTTGCAGAGCGACGTGTCAAACTGCGCGTCCTTCATCTCTTCGGCATTCGTGAAATAGGCGGCACGGGGGACGATCTCGCTTCTG